>NZ_JBNNFX010000011.1:0-108119 GCF_050267985.1 Psychrobacter sp. NPDC078929
GCCAGACATCTAGTAGAAAACGCTTTCGCTAAGCTAAAACAGTATAGGGCGGTTGCCACTAGATTTGATAAGCTCAAGCAGAGTTATGAAAATACAGTCGCTCTTGCTTGTGCTTATATCTGGCTCAAATTATGAATGTTCAACACGCCCTAGTATAAAGCTGCTATATATCTAGCGGACTTTGCGCCAAACTCGATAGCTGCTGACGTGAATCATCCGTCAACTGTGTCTTATCTAACTTTAAATAGGCGACTTGCTCTTTTGCCATTACGACCAGCTCGTCAACGCCATCTACTGCCAGCATCTGTCGTGACCAGTCTTGGATATTGATGTCTTTGGGAATAGTAACCGTTGTGCTCGATAGATAAGGTGGCTGAGAAATGGGAATAATGATAAGCAGTGCGGCACCCATAATAATAGCCAGTATGCCCCACGCCAACAAATTAGGCTGGCCTAATAACAGACCACCCATTGCCCCGCCTACAAATGCACCAAAGAACTGACTAGAAGAGTTAAGCCCCATCGCGGTCGCTTTATTAGCGACTGGTGCGCGCTTAGATATCCATGAGGGAATCGTCGCCTCAAGCAAGTTAAAGCCCATAAAGTACAGCAGCAAACCAAATATGATACCAACACCGACCTGACTACCAAGCGCGAGTATGGCTAAAGCGGCGGTCATTAATGCAATCGCACCCAAAAAAACCTGACGCATTTTGCGTTTCTTTTCAGCGATGATAATAAACGGTATCGCGATGGCGAAGCCAATAAACAATAGCGGCAAATAAACCATACCTTGCTGACGTACTGACAAGCCAAGTACGTCACTGAGCTGGTGCGGCAATATCACAAATATCGCCGTCATTGTTAGGTGTAGCGCAAAGATGCCGATATGTAAGCGGTTAAGATCGCCAATCTTAAGGACAGTGGCTAACTGTTGACCAATGGTTTTGTTATCCAAATTATGCTTAAGCACGCGCATAGGCGTCGGTACTACCACCAATAGCAGCATCGCCAATATAGCAAACCCTGAAGTCAACCAAAACAGTCCAGAGATACCGAGCGAGCCGACTAACAATGGACCAAAAGCAAAGGCCAGCATAATAGAGGTCGCAATCGTCAGCCCCATCGTGGCCATCGCTTTGGTACGCATTTCCTCACGCGTCACATCAGCCAATAATGCCATAAGCACAGCAGAGACCGCACCACTACCCGCCAGCGCTCGACCAATAATCACTTCGTAAATATCAGTCGCATTTGCTGCAATCATGCCGCCGACAGCGAACAGTATCAATCCCAAAAAGATAATAGGCTTACGCGGGAATTTATCAGCAGCCAAACTCATCGGTATCTGAAAGATGGCCTGCCCTAAGCCATAAATACCAACGGCCAAACCAATTAAAAACGGCGTCGCGTGTGCATAATTGTCACCATAAACAGAAAATACCGGCACAATCATAAACAAGCCAATCATACGTAAGGCAAAGATGCCACCGACTCCGAGGATTGCCCGTTTCTCTACGCTATTCATACTTGCCTCACTGGTTGATCATTGCTGGTTGCTCATTGCTATCTTTCACGACTAACACTGTGCCATACCATGATTTATCACTACTGGTTTATCAAGGCATTGGCCTATAAATCAAGCCCCCTAGTATAAGACATTCGCCGTTTGGTTGCCGAGACTTTTGTCTTACTGGTGCAGTAACGTATGCGCCCTTAACCCAAGCCATTCATATTACGAGATTATTTTGTTACCAAGTGCATCAGATGCACAGTGACACCTTGAATAATGCTGTCACCATGACAATAAAGTAAAACGTTGTCAGCACAATTAATGGCTCACTCACCATATCTACGTAACGACGAACGCTTCTATAAAATGACATTTTTGGTCAAAACCATAACAAACGATGCCTGTTACTTAACACTGATTTGATTTAGATTTGCTTAGTCCTATAAAAATCATCATAAGAACGACAAGCAACATAAAGTCAAACAATAATAGAAAATGAACAACTAGGCTGGCTTAACTTTTACCTTATCAATGTATGTACCTTTTATAACGACACTGTTCATAACGGTATTATTTATAACGATATCTTTTATAACAACACTACTTATAACAACATCATAAATTTAGAATTATTCACCTTTTAACCAGCTATTTTACTGATCTGTATTTACTTTTTGACTTGAGATATTTCCCAATCCCCTTTTAGCAAATAGGAAACCTGTAACCGATGGCACATGACCATATCGCAATACGCGGCGCACGTACTCATAATTTAAAAAACATCGATTTAGACATTCCACGAGATAAATTCGTGGTAATCACTGGCCTATCTGGCTCTGGTAAATCTTCATTGGCATTTGACACTCTGTATGCCGAAGGGCAACGTCGTTATGTCGAGAGTTTATCCGCATACGCTCGTCAGTTCCTCTCGCAAATGGAGAAACCTGATGTCGATAGTATCGAGGGTCTATCCCCTGCAATTGCTATCGAGCAGAAGTCCACCAACCATAACCCGCGCTCGACCGTCGGTACGATTACCGAAATTTATGACTATCTACGTCTGCTCTATGCACGCATCGGTACGCCATATTGCCCTGAGCACGGTGAGCCAATGGTCGCGCAGTCGGTCACTGAGATGGTCGATCAGGTCATGGCTTTGCCAGATGATACTAAGATTATGATCTTGGCACCGGTCATTCGTGAGCGTAAAGGTGAGCATACCGTCTTGCTTGAGCAGCTGATTGGACAAGGTTTTGTCCGTGTGCGCGTCGACGGTGATGTCTATGACACCGACGAGCTACCGACGTTGGATAAGAAGAAAAAACATACCATCGAAGTGGTGGTCGATCGCTTTAAAGTTCGTGATGACTTGGGCAACCGTGTCGCTGAGAGCTTAGAGACGGCGTTACGTCTAGGCCAAGGACTGGTCACGCTACACTTTATGGATGGTAATCCAAAAGAAGGCGGTGATGAAAACCAAGTGATGTCAGCCAAGCATTCATGCCCTGTCTGTGATCGCGCGGTGCCTGAGCTTGAGCCACGTATGTTTAGTTTTAACAATCCATATGGCGCATGCCCAAGCTGTGATGGTCTTGGTAAACGCCAATATTTCGCTGCTGAAAAACTGATTACTCATCATGAGAAGTCACTTAACCAAGGCGCAATCAATGGTTGGGACAAGCGTCATGCGTACTACTTTGGTTTGCTTAGCACTGTCTGTAAGCATTTCAAAATCGATATGGATGCGCCATGGCAGGATCTGTCAAAAGAGCAGCAAGATCTAATCATGCATGGCTCTGGTAAAGAAAAGCTGACCTTTAACTTTACCGATGAGCGCGGTCGCAAGACGAATAAGACGGTACCGTTTGAAGGCGTGCTTCCCTATCTAGAGCGTCGTTATGCCAAGACACAAAGTAACCTCGTCCGTGACGAGCTGGCCAAATATCTGGCTGATACTACTTGTAACGTTTGTGATGGTGCACGTCTGAATGAAATCTCACGTAATGTCCGTGTCGATGATCAGACCATTGCAGAAATCGTTAAGCTGTCTATTGGGGACGCTGCTGACTATTATAAAACGCTAAAGATTGGCGGTCACAAAGGTGAAGTCGCTGAAAAAATCTTTAAAGAGATTAATGAGCGTCTAAACTTTCTCGTCAGCGTCGGGCTTGATTATTTAACACTCGCCCGCTCTGCCGAGACGTTATCGGGCGGTGAAGCGCAGCGTATTCGTTTGGCTAGTCAAATCGGTGCTGGTCTGATGGGCGTCATGTATGTACTTGATGAGCCGTCAATCGGTCTGCATCAGCGTGACAACGATCGCTTGCTAAAAACCCTAACGCGCTTGCGTGATTTGGGTAATACGGTACTGGTCGTAGAGCATGATGAAGATGCGATTCGCCAAGCAGATCACGTCATCGATATCGGCATCGGTGCCGGTGTACATGGCGGTCATATTATCGCTCAAGGTACGGTCGATGACATCATGGCAAATAAAGAATCGCTCACTGGACAATATATGTCTGGTAAGAAGAAAATCGAGATTCCAACTGTGCGTCATAAAGCCAAAACCATCGATGTGGAAGTCAAAGGTAAGGCCAAAGCCAAAAAAGTACCGATGACCATCGAGCTAAAAGGCGCGTCAGGCAATAACCTGCACGATGTGGATTTGACCATTCCTGTTGGCATCATGACTTGTGTGACGGGTGTCTCAGGTTCGGGTAAATCAACCTTGATTAACCGTACCCTTATGCCATTGGCAGCGACTCAGTTGAATAATGCCTCAACGCTGATTGCCGATAAATTTGAAAGCATCAGCGGTCTTGAGCATTTGGACAAAATGGTCGATATCGATCAAAGTCCAATTGGTCGTACACCGCGCTCAAACCCAGCAACTTATACAGGTGTGTTTACCCCTGTGCGTGAGATGTTTGCCCAGACGCAAGAAGCGCGTGCCCGTGGCTATAAGCCTGGTCGCTTTAGTTTCAACGTGAAAGGCGGACGCTGTGAGATGTGTCAAGGTGATGGTCTTATCAAAGTTGAGATGCATTTCCTACCTGATATGTATGTGCCATGTGATACCTGTGAGGGCAAGCGCTACAACCGCGAGACCTTAGAGATTCACTATAAAGGCAAAACCATCGCTGACGTGCTTGATATGACGGTTGAAGATGCCGTTGAGTTCTTCTCAGCGATACCAGCCATCTATCGTCGCCTGCAAGCGTTGATGGATGTTGGTCTGAGCTATATCCGCTTGGGTCAGTCTGCCCCAACGCTATCAGGTGGTGAAGCACAGCGAGTCAAACTGGCGCGTGAGCTTGCCAAACGTGATACGGGACAGACGCTATATATCTTGGATGAGCCAACCACTGGTTTGCATTTCCATGATATCGATAAGCTGCTCAATATCCTGCATGCCCTACGCGATAAAGGTAATACTATCGTCGTCATCGAGCATAACTTGGATGTTATCAAAACGGCAGACTGGGTGATTGACCTAGGCCCTGAAGGCGGTAAAGGTGGCGGCATGATCATCGCTGAAGGTACGCCTGAAGAAGTGGCTGAAGTCAAAGAATCCTACACGGGCATATTCTTAAAACCGATGCTTGAACAAAGCATGAAAGAAGTCAGCTAATACCCTTAGTGATAATTGATAAAAGGCTACTCTTTATAGGGTGGCCTTTTTTATTGGCTGAAAATTGGTTGTCGTACTTAATCTACTCTATACTGCCAATTGTCCATCTTCACAATGCCTACTTACTAAGATATTGACACTTATTATGCTTGGGTCTTCAAAAATAGCTAAATCTTGAGTAAGCTTCATAGTTGTCGTACAAAAAATAGCGAAGTCATCCTCTATAGCCTCGGTTACTTCGCATGTTTGTTCTAAGCTAGGAGGTCTACTAGCACTCATTACACAGATCATATCTTTGATGTCAGTCAGATTAATCCCAGCTTTATCTAACCCTTCTAAATAATTACTCTTGAAATTAGCTTCGTTATCTTCGCTTGCGTAAATTGTTGGAAGTATATTTAGTAGTCTGTTACCGCTGAATACATGTTTCCAATCATTAAAGTCATAGCCAATCATAGAGTCGTCCTGCCTGTAAACGCTACAAACTGTAGTTACAACTGAATCTATAAAGGAGTAATAAAAGTTATAACTCTCTATGCTCATATCGTTTACAAAATCGCTTTTTGCTTGTGATGTGGTAAAAGGTATAGCAAAAGTAGGGATAGATGATAGTGTGCTCCACTTATCCCTTAAAGCATTTTCGGATTTAGTCTTGAAACTACTTATTTCATCTATGGTTGAAGGGGAAATTACAAAAGTCAGTGCTGATATAGTAGCTATTTCTTCTTGAAAGGTGCATAAACTATCAAAGCTAGCCTCATGTTCAACTAAAAAAACTATGACTTTCTGACTTTCAAGTTGCTGATCTCTATCGACTTCAGTCATATTCTTTAAATCATCTAAATTAACTATTTTAAAATCTGAATCATGAATACCGAGTTTTAAATATCTATTGGAGGCTTTATTAAACCGATCTTTACCAATATCTTGCGCTACCTTCTTAGTTATTTGACCTGTTATGACGAGCATAAATCCTTTAGGTTCTTTGTAATTAGGAATATCACTCATTATATATTTAGAAGTACTGCTCATAATAGTTAACTCTTTGTCATGTTTTGGAAAGCATGAAGGTCTATGTTAGTTTGATAGACTTAACTTCAGGAACTAACTTAAAACCACTAGGAAAGATGGCTATGCTTAGTAATAGTTTCAAACAGAATATTTTAGTTTTACAAGAAAAGGAGCAGGAATTCCAGCAAAAACATGATAAGTCAAAACTAGACTTTAATATATTCACGATCTTACGTAAGACAGGTGAAGAAGTTGGTTTACATTCTCGCTTTCTTGCTGAACTACTGAATCCCAATGCTAGTCATAAAATAGCAGATTTCCAACAACTATTCATTGAAACGGTATTAAATAATGCCATAGCGACACAAGAGTGGAATCGAGAAAAACTAGACTCAAAGGTCGTTTACAGTTGTGAAGTTGAATATAGATTCCATAACTCAAGTCATGGAATAGCAGATATTATTTTTGAAGGCAAAGACAATAAGATCAAAAAAAATGTCATTGTTATCGAAAATAAGATTTATGCCACAGATCAAAAAGACCAACTGGCAAGATATTATAAAGCTTGCCAAGAAATGGGTTATGACGATAAAAATATCTATATAGTATATTTAAATCGTTTTGGTGATGACGTATCACACTATGGCAAGGGTAGTATTAATAATGAAGACTATGGTGTAATTAGTTATAAAGAAGACATCTTTAACTTTTTGACGCTATGTAAGCAAAAGGTAGCAGATTATCCACATATAGAGCAGACTATCGAGCAATACATTAATACCGTTGCTAGAATTACAGGTCAAACAAGGAATGCGAAAATGAAGCAAGAGTATGTAGATTTTTTGGCAGACGACAATAACTTTAAGACAGTATACAAACTAAGCCAGAACTTTGAAACCATTCAAAAGAATATTCAGAATGAGATGTGGAATAGTTTATTGGCTTATTTCAATAAAAAAAATTTAAATTTCACTCTTTGTGATAATCAGTTGTCTCCCTATAGCCAAGAAAAAGCAGTAAAGCAATATTTTTCAGGTGGTGGTACGAAAGGTAAAGCTAAGGCGTATGGTCTATGCTATAAAATAACCGAAAAACACAATGTAGGAGTTTATTGTTATATTGAGTTAAACCATCGTTTATATTACAGCATAACGTTAGTAGACAAAGATGGACGTCTATCAGAATGTCCAAGCAATATGCAAGACTTCGAAGCAGCAGTTGAGAAACTACCTAAAAATTGGAAGTATCAAAATAAGAAGCAAAATTTGGGTGGGCAAGTTTACCCACCACGATCAATTAACTTTAAAAGCCCTAACGATAACTTTTTCGATATTATCAATGAGAAGAGTCGCGAAGAGTGGGTGGCCGAAACAGCGGATGATGTTATTCAGCTAATTGATGATGTAAAAAATATTAATTTCTAATAAGCATCATTTCATCTTACCACACAGTATTATCAATTTATGAAAGTCGCCTAGAGGTGCGGTTTAGCCCCGATTGTAGCGGTTATCCTTGATTAACCACTAGATTGCGGTGACTTAGCTGGGAGCAATATCAAGACAACAGGAATGCTACTGGCTATTAGTCACCGCTATAGTGGGCGACCAAGATATGAGCGGAAATCAGAATTGGCTTTCTACAAAAACCATCCTAAACAAACTCCCTCTCAACATTCATCACTCGTGCATCTACCGTACGTTCTAGCTTTTCCTCAATTTGACTACATTGCGACTCAACCTCACGTTTTGACAGTCCAACGATCACAAACGTCCATTCGCTCGCGTCATGCCGATCACGCTCCCCGCTTTCACATACCGCGATAATTGGCGTATTGCCAAAGCGCGCGTGCAAGCCGCCCATACGGTGGCGTTTCTCTTTTAACGAGCTACAGCCAGGCAATGAAAACGCCAGCGTCGAAATAGCGATATGCATTTTATGCTCCTTGCCAAAAAATTTTATAATAGCATCCAATATAATATTCGATAATGGCTGATATTGTCTGCGCGTCAGCATCCATACCCTTTATAATAGCGTATCAATACCAACCAACCTGCGTATCTCAACCATGACCTCTATCAGCTACGTAAAGCAGCAGCGCATTACTCGACTATGCGTGCGCTGCGGACTACTCCTTATGCAGTATGGCGCTGAGTCTGCCGTGGTGGTGGACTTGTCCAAGCGCTTGGGGCTTGCCTTGGGAATGAACAGCGTCGAATGTTCGCTGAACTTTAATGCTATCACCTTGACGACTATCTGTGACGAGCGTTGTATCACCACTACCAGAGACACGATCAATCAGAGTATCAATGTCAATTTATTGGTACAAATCCAGCAAATCGTCAATAAAACCGAAGCCACTGTCGATCATAATGACTTGATTGACCGCACTACCCTTGCCTTTGATGAGTTGGATAAGACCGTATATCCAACATGGTTAGTAAGCGTGTTTGTTGGCGCATCTTGTGCCGCATTTGCTTACTTGAATGGCGGCAGTTGGTCGATCACGGCGGTGACATTCATCGCGGGTATGGTAGCGATGTTTACCCGTATCTATTTATCCAAGCACCACTTTAACCCTTTTATCACCGTCATTGTAACGGCATTTATCGCTTCACTGATTGGCGCAACGACCTACTATTTTGATATTGGGAATAATGCGGATATCGCTGTTGCCTCCAGCGTATTGCTATTGGTGCCCAGCTTTCCTTTGATTAATTCTTTATCCGATATCTTAAAAGGCTATGTCAATATTGGCGTTGGGCGTGCGGTCTTTACCTATATGCTGACCTTGTCCGCGTGCGTCGGTATCGTGATGGCGCTGGTTTTACTTCGCATACAGCATTGGGGGTTTTAAAATGTGGTTTATTAAAACCGTCATACTGTCTTGTATCATCACCCTTGGCTGGACGCTGATGTTTAGCGTACCTAAACGCTATATCTTGCCGTGTTTGCTGATGACTGCCTTTGGCTTTGGACTAAAGACAGCACTCGTTTATCAACACATTCATATCGTGGTTGCTAGCTTTTTTGGGGCGATGCTTGCCAGCTTTTTGGGTGTGTACTTTTCTAAGAAATATACTCTGCCGCCAAAAGCGCTCATCTCACCCAGTGTCATCTGTATGATGCCTGGTATCGCCGCCTATAAGGCGATGGTCAGTATGGTACAGATTGGTTACTTTGGCTTTTCAGATGAGTTATTTAGCCAAATGATGGTGTATTTGTTCGAAGCTTTATTTGTCACCTCAGGATTGGTGCTCGGCTTGTCCATTCCGGGGTTGTTATTTTATAGACGTCGTCCTATTGTATAGATGATCTTAAATATCTAAATGCTAGGCTTTTCTTAATCAAACACCATTTATACTCAAGCGATTCAACACATCTTAACCATAAAAAACTTGCAAGATGGATGATAAGACCCATTACAGTAGAGTCAGAAACAGCACCAATAACAACTCAATAAAGAGACCGTATTATGACCAAACATTATGACTATATCTCTATTGGCGGCGGTAGCGGCGGCATCGCCTCACTCAACCGTGCAGCCAACTATGGCAAAAAATGCGCCATTATCGAAGCCAACCAATTGGGCGGCACGTGTGTGAATTTGGGCTGCGTTCCCAAAAAAGTGATGTGGTATGGCGCGCAAGTGGCTGAAGCCATCCATAAATATGCGCCAGACTATGGTTTCGATGTTGAGTTAAAAGGTTTTGACTTTCAAAAACTGGTACAGAGCCGCCAACAATACATCGAAAACATTCACCGCGCCTATGACAATAACTTGGCAAAAAACGGCGTCGAAGTGATCAAAGGCTTTGCCAAATTTGTCGATACCAATACCGTAGAAGTAAATGGCGAGCTGATTACCGCTGATCACATTTTGATTGCTACGGGCGGTCATCCTATTCAGCCAGACCTTAAAGGTGCAGAATACGGCATCGACTCTGACGGCTTTTTTGCGTTGAATCACTTGCCAAAACGCGTGGCGATTGTAGGTGCTGGCTATATCGCTGTCGAGATCGCAGGCGTGTTAAACAGTCTGGGTGCCGATGTGCATTTGTATGTGCGCAAACACTCGCCACTACGTACGTTTGACCATACTATCGTAGAGACTTTGCTGATAGAAATGGAACAAGCTGGCATTAAATTACACACCAATACGGTGATCAGTGAAGTCAATAAAAATGACGATGACAGCCTGGATTTGACCACCAACGATGGCGGTGAAGACTGTATCGATACTGTCGATTGCTTGATATGGGCGATTGGTCGCGCGCCATCGACAGACGGTATCAATCTGCAAGTGACAGGGGTTGAGACGACTGAGACAGGTAAAATCAAAGTCGATAAATTCCAAAACACCAATGTCGATGGTATTTATGCAGTCGGTGATATCATCGAAAACAGCGTAGATTTAACGCCTGTAGCGATTGCCGCTGGTCGCCGCTTATCTGAGCGTTTGTTTAACAATAAGCCCAATGAGCACTTAGACTATACATTGATACCGACCGTAATTTTTACTCATCCGGCTATCGGTACGATTGGGCTATCTGAAATCGACGCGGTGGAACGCTACGGCAAAGAAAACATCAAGTGTTATACCTCAAGCTTTACCGATATGTATAGCGCAGTCACTCAGCATCGTCAAAAATGCACCATGAAGCTAGTATGTTTGGGCGATGACGAAAAAGTCATTGGCCTGCACGGTATTGGCTTTGGTGTTGATGAGATGATTCAAGGCTTTGCTGTTGCGATTAAAATGGGCGCGACTAAGGCAGACTTTGATAATACCGTTGCCATTCATCCAACTGGTTCGGAAGAGTTTGTGACGATGCGTTAAGCTCACTGTTTAACGTTTCTCTTATTCTTAGCTATTATAAAAAAGGATACCATTTGAGCGTCCTTTTTTATTGTCAGTCATGACGTAAGCATATAGCTCCGTAGGTCTAAAACTGACTCATTACTTTTATATCGCCCTGATGATTACTGTATTTTTCTAATCATTATTTGTATTAAGGAATTTAAAGCAAGGCATACTGACAGCGCAATCACGATGCTGCTATCATGCATTTAATACTGACCGTTGAGAGATGACTGTGTGGCAGGTGTATTTATTTATATTACCGATTGGTCTTGGGATCATGACGTTAGCAGCAAGCTTGCTTTGTTTATTTGCTTATCTTATGTCTGATGATAATGCCACGCGCTTGCCAGCATTTAATTGGTTTAAGCGCTTAATCATCGTGGCATTTTTATTGTTGAGCATGGGTCTGTTTATGACTTTTAGATATTTTTGGGGTTAAATAAAACATCCTAGTTCTGAATGTCTTTTTACTAGACCTACATTATCAGCCAACCATTTTTTCTAGCTCTAATAGCTCTAAGTCTTCGCGCTTTGGCTCGCCATTATTGCCATCATTGGGAAACGGCATTTTATTACCATTTAACTGATACCCACGGCGCTGATAGTAAGCCAAAAGCTCAGGACGATGACTTAGGATAGACATGGTCAAACGGCTCGGCTGATTCTGTGACTGTAAGTGTCTATCTGCAAAAGTCTCAGCCGCTTGTAGGATCACGTTACCAACGCCTTTCCCTTGTAGCACAGGATGTACCGCAAACATACCGATATAAGCTTTTTTATTCGAGTCAGCATTGGTTTTAATATCGACAGCGATACAGCCAAGTATCTCACCTGTTTCCTCTGCATCACGGTCGCCCGTGGTCGTTTTTGGATAGACAAAATAATAGTGATTGGGATCATTAATCACGGCAGCAAGCTCGGCTGATGTGGTTCGAATACCACCAATCAAATCGGCCTCGTTAGTCCAACCTGCGGTCTCGCGATAGCAGCAATTCACTAGCTGCTCAAGAGCGTCAATATCATCTAATGTGGCTTCACGTAAAAATACAGAGTTTTTACTCAAGTGGTTTTCATTTATAGTGCTCTTATTTATAGTATTTTCGCTCATATTATAATTTTCCTTTTTTGTTCATGTATAAAAAAACTGGCTTAGATCCCTAAGCCAGTCTAGGGCATTTCATCAATTAGATTGTGAGGCATAAAATGAGAAAAATTGTAGATAAACAAGGAAGAAATTGCCGTTAATATGAATATATTGACAAAATTTCTGACGATGTTTAGCAAAATTTAGCCATTTTAAGACCACTAAATGTGTTCATGTTCTAATTGATGACATGCCCCAGATACTAATACTTATCCGTCTACAGTACTAGCGCGATAATACATGCGCTTGCTCAATAATATCGAGCCCTGCATTAAGCTGCGCACGTGTCGGCGCATGACCACGGCGTAATAGCTCAGAGAAGGCAACCAGCTCTTTGTCACGTCCAAGCGTACTTGCCGCACTAGCTCGTGTATCCTCTCCTTCATCATCGAAATAGTATTCTATATAATCATGCGTATCTGGCGTACCGAGTAGGATATTGTGATCTGGTGTCTCGGCATGACCGCTATAGCGTAGGCTCTTGCCATATTGCATGGTCCAAAAGAAAGGAATACGCGCCTCTAATGAGTCAACACTGTCGTCATTTAATATCGCAGCTGCTGTGACCATGCCATGCTGCAGTGCCACGCGCCAATGCTCGATACGCATGCGACCCATCTGATTGGTGGCTTTTGCAATATCACCTAGCGCATAGACGCCATCGCGCAGCTGTAGATGCGTATCGACTTGTACACCATCTGGATCGTTAACTTCGCTCAATATCTCTGTACGTGGAGACACGCCAGTACCCAATATCACGATATCGGCATCAATATGCTCGCCATTCGCCAGCGTGACACCGCCTACATTTGAAAAAGTTTGGTTATCTCCATCCTTGTCCACTTGACGGTCAACCTTAGTAATTTCATTGACGGTTGCGTCAAACACAAAGTTAACGCCTTTCTCTTCATGCAATTTAATTAAGGCATTACTCACCGTTTCAGAGACAATACTGCCCATCACACGGCTACCTTGCCCAATCACTGTGATAGAAGCTGTCGTGCCTGCTTGTGCTAATGCCGAAGCGGTCTCCATACCGATAAAACCTGTACCGATGATCACCACACGCTGGTCATGACTGGCCGCTTTAATTAATTTGGCATCACTCATGCTACGTAGCGTATATACACCATCTATCTCAGCACCTGTAATAGGTGGCAAGCTTGGTTTAGCGCCAGTGGCGACAACCAAGAAATCTGCGGTTTGTCGCTCGCTGTTGCCATCATCATCTTCGATGACGACGGTCGCTTCATTGAGTAGCACTTCGCTAACCGTTTGGTTGAGGCGTAATTCAATATTGTTGTTACTTGCCCAGTCAGCACCGCCCAACAGCAGCTTATCCTCGTCCATCTTACCTGCCAAAAATGCTTTGGATAATAAAGGTCGGTTGTAAGGAGCTTTATCATCTTTACTAATCAACGTAATCTTGCCGCCATAGCCACCCTGACGCAACTGGTCGGCCGTCATAAATCCTGCACCGCCACCACCAACGATAATGGTATGAGTATCAGTTAATTTATTATTTTCAACTTGCCCCGTTACCTGAGCTGAGGTATCGACTGTCAAATTATCACCATCATGAATCAGCTCATACTGGGTCAAGCCTTTAGTCGCTATCGGCTCTAATAGGGTGCCATCGCGACTATCAAAAGTCGCATGATGCCAAGGACAAACTACCCGATTGCCACAGCGTAATCCGTTACCCAAATCTGCACCCGCATGTGGGCATTTGCCATCGAATGCACGGAACTCATCGTCATCGCGAGTGATTAAAATGATACTATCGTCTTCTTGCTTATATGATTTCATACCACCGCTTGGGATATCCGCTTTACTGATGGTGACTGTGTTGATCGTTGCGTCGGTCATAATGCTTCCTTAACAGTTATAATGATGTCTAATGACAGCAGGTTGAAAATGACCGTAACCAACCAGACAAATTCAACTTATCCTATTATTTTTAATATGCTATGCATTGATAGTAGCAAGAGCGCCTCGCACACGATGTTTTTTTGTATGTTTGCTGCGTTGCAAAACGTAATTATGCAAATTTGCTTTCCGCACTCTTTTTACTTCTAATCATTATCAATAAACAAAATAAAAGACAACCTTATGAATTCTCAAGACAACCAAAACGAAATAACTACTACTGCTCAAGACAGTTTAGATAGCCAAGCTGTTGCTATTGATCCAACAGCTATTGATCAAAACGCTAATGAACGAACAGCCAGTGAGCAAATTGACCTAGCTCATATTGATATTGCCACTATTACAGATACTGCAAATTTGCCACAGCCAAGTTTACAGCCAATACAGCAAGCGACTTATAAAGCCAATACGACTGACTTTATCGTTAATGAGCTATTGCCGTTAGACTTCACTGGTGAAGGTGAGCATTTATGGTTGCATATCGAAAAATCAGGCATGAATACTGCTTATCTGGCGAAACTGCTGTCAGAGTGGGCAGACATTCCATTGCGTGATGTTGGCTACTCAGGCTTGAAAGACCGTCATGCGTTGACGACCCAATGGTTCAGTTTGCGTATACCAAAAAAACAATTACCGCCTACTGAGTTTGCACCAGTAGACATCGGCGAAAATGAGACTGTCACTATCCTTGCGCAGCACTGGCACAATAAAAAACTCAATCGCGGTACGCACCGTGCCAATCAGTTTGTTATTACTTTACGTGATATCCAGTTTGTGAGCGCTAGTGACGAAAATGTTGATGACGGAAGTAACGCATCACCCGAGCAACTACTATCTGCAAAAGAGGCCGTCGAGCAGCATTTAACACGCATTGGCAAAAACGGCGTACCCAATTATTTTGGTCCACAGCGTTTTGGTCGTCAGGGTAATAACGTCAGAGAGGCATTATCACTGTTTGCTCGTCCGCCGCGAGAGCCTCGCCCGCAGCCAAAAAAGAGCAAACGTAAGCGTGCCCCGCGCGAGCAAAATACGATGGAATTGTCTGCTGCACGTAGCTTGATATTTAATGAGATATTGGCAGCACGGGTACGTGATGGTAGCTGGAACACTGGCCTAGCAGGTGAAGTGTTTAATTTGGATGGTTCAGGATCAATATTTACTAGTGAGACACTAGATGATACGTTGCATGCTCGTCTTGACAGTGGCGATATTCATCCAACTGCCGTGCTATGGGGCACGGGTAACGATAAAGTCACCGGTAGCGCTGCAGATTTAGAGACCGAGGTAGTACAACACAGCCCCCTACTCATGCAACTGGCAACTGGATTAGAGCAGCGCGATATTAAGGCGCAAAGACGAGCGCTACGTCTACCGATTGAGGCGTTAAGCTGGGAATGGTCGGACGATCAGACGCTGGTATTAAACTTTACTTTGACGACGGGTAGCTTTGCCACAAGTGTGCTCGCAAGCTTGGTACAGCAATTAGCTTCTTGATTGGAGGGATTAATGAAACTGGCATCTAAATTGGACTAATCAATAGAATATCAGCCATACCGATAATACTTACACAATCTTAGCGGCATGGCTGATCGCTAATAATTAATGGCTAACGACTTTTGTAAAGCAATTGCTTACCGCCTTCTTTTTCAGCCCACATCTCATTTGCACTGACAACTTGATTGCGACCACGGTGCTTGGCTTCATATAAGGCCTTATCCGCTGTACTAATCAGACGTTGGCAGATATCACTAGGCAGCTTTTGCATTGAGGCTATTTGGCTTTCCGCGCGCTGAGTAGCAATTGGCTTGATAAGAGGTGACGTTCGAGCGACAGTCTTTTGCTGTGTGATCGTTTTATAGCCTTGCGCGATACAATCTCGCTCTTCATGAGTTAAGGTATATAGCCCAAAGCTTGCTGTCACATTAAAATCAGCCAGACCTTCAATCTTCATGACATGCTCAGCAATATTGAGGCGTAATTGCTCGGCAATCATCATAGCGCTATCATGCTTCGTGTCTGGTAGGACAATTAAAAACTCTTCGCCGCCATAGCGACTGATAATAGTCTTATCTGTTAACGACTGCGATAGCGTCTGCGAGATTTCAATCAGAACCTGATCACCTACATCGTGTCCATAATTATCGTTAATCTGTTTGAACCAGTCCAAATCTAACAGCATGACGCTTAAGTCTTGATATTCTCGCACAGTAGCCAAGGCATACTTCATCTTTTTCAGACCGTAGCGGCGGTTTTTAAGCTGAGTAAGCTCGTCTTGATTAGCATGCCTTAGAGTCTCAAACCGACTATCATCTAATACCAATAGCAAAGCACGAAACATGTAAACGATAAAAATCGCTTTTGGCAATGCTAAATATAAATGAGTCGATCGCCAAAAAAACGTGGATGAACGCTGTAGCTCGCTGATACTGTCCCAATCTAAGACGTTGTTCTCAAAAGCTAACGCAGCCACTGCATTTTCAGCAGCCATAATCTCGTTGTAAGTTAAATAATTATGGCTCTCAAGCATGGGATGGATGACAGTCAATTGGCGTAGATTAGGTAGGCTAATACCACAGTAAGGAGACATAATAGCCAATAACATCAAGATAATATGTAGCCAAAACATACGCCAAGCATAGCGGCGCTTAATTAGCATCATACCAAGCATAGCCCCGCCAACAAGCGACACGCCTGCAAACAAACTACTGTATCCTATCATCACAATGACAGTAGAAATGTAGGCGGTATATACCAAAACCAAAGCTATCTGCCATCGACTTAAAACAATTTCGTTGTCGTTGCTTGAGTGAAATAAGCCTTTGACCATGCATAAAAAGAACAGTCCGACGAAGCTAATCCCAAGCCATAATGGATATAAATAATGTATGTTCACATAGGTGTTTAACGCATCTTGCTGCCACCAGACATACAAGCACCAGAACCAATGCAATGACACTTCTAACACGATAAATAAGGCCATCAGCGATGTTCGGTCAGCAGCCTGCCACTCAAAGATCATTTGAGAGATTTTGTTGTAACCTAGATGGGATATCGATACAGCCATAGAAGGGCTACCGCAGAGAGTATAAATACATTAAAAGGTGTAAGTGCGTTGAATATATAAGCGCTAGAATCAAAGCCAAAGCATACTATTCGCTCTGAAACTTCCATATCAAGTGTTACAAGTTCTAGCCTTATTATCAATCTATTTTACGCATTTATTTCCCAATAATTTCTCTATGAATGTAATTATGTTTATGTAGCTATTTTTGGCCTTATTCATCATGATAAATAAGGCCCTATCGCTACTGAAAATAACCTTATTAGAAGCAGCTGTAAAAAGGTAAATCTCACTCACTAAGCAAGCGTTGTAAAAGACTCCCAAACCCCTTGCTGATCATCATTTAAAATAGGGACATCGCCCAAACGTCGCCAAGGCATGTTACTACCGTGAAAATCACTACCAATAGATGCCGCAAGACCATGCGCAGCGAGGCTACGATCAACCATTCTGCGAGTACTAATTGGCTCACTAGTGGCTGGTAGTTCACAAGCATCTCCGCCAAGCTGCGCAAACTCTTCGATCAATTTACGCACGCGTGTCGCTGATAGTTGATATCGCGTGGGATGTGCGAGCACCGCTTTGCCGCCGCAAGCGTGAATCAGCTCGATACCATGCTGCATCGTCAATGCCTCGATTGCTACATAAGCAGGTTTGTTATCTGCTAGGTACTTATCAAAGGCTTTTTGAACGGTTTTGACTTCACCGCGCTCAAACAATACCTGTCCAATATGGGCGCGCCCGACTGCTTGAGGGTTACCGCCTGCTTTATCGAGCACTGCTTGCCATAGCTCATCATAATTAATATCTAATAATTCACTCAATTTTTCAGCGATACGCTGACCACGAGTGGCTCGACTGTCCTGTAGTTGCTGCAGCGTTGCGTGCATTTTTTCGCGATCAGTAAAGTCCAATCCAAGTACGTGAATAATTTTATTAGTGGATTTATTCTTTCCGTAACCACCGCTTAATGTATGCTCACAGCTGATTTCAACGCCATTAATAATCTGCATATCGCAGGCACTGGCAGCGTCTCTCGCCTCGTCAATTCCTGCCAGCGTGTCATGGTCAGTCAATGCCAATACGTTGATGCCCGCTGCATGGGCACGCTGTATAACCTCGGTCGGTGGGTAGGTACCATCTGAACAAGTACTGTGGCAATGTAAGTCAATTTTCATAAGCTGAGCCTTAAAGTATTAAATAAAATAGAAGTAGAATAAAAGCTAGTGAGCAGACAGTCATTGTTACGATTATGGGCGTTGTAGTTTGTCTTGATGATTCTGTAGATTTAGCAGTTATCGTTACTGTATTCGTGTTTATATTTGGCCAGTAGCATGGTCATCAGGCGCAATGATAAAGTATTACTCTGTAGGTCGCGTATATCGCATGATTATCGTGTTGATTGCTTTTTTTTGGTGCGGTAGACGTGTAAACTACCCCATACGTTTTTGTTGGACATACCCTTTGCTATGAAAGCATTATTAGACTTTATTCCCTTAATTGCCTTTTTTATCGCGGCGCGTTATAACGGTATTTTAGCAGCGGCAGGGGCTTTGCTCGTCGCCACTATTATCGTTTACGCCATTCATTTTATTCGTCAAAAAGGTAAGTTTGATAAGCAGCAATGGGTTGTCTTATTATTAACGATTTTATTCTGCGGCGGCACATTACTGTTGCGTGATGATATTTATTTGCGCTGGAAGTCGCCCATTATCAATGGTATTTTTGCATTGACGCTATTCGTCAGTGCCGCTATTAATAAGCCATTGATGCAGCTTGCTATGAAAGAGGTATTTACCCTGACGCTTAGCGGCTGGAAAAAACTGACCGTTGCTTGGGCATTGTTTTTTGCCCTAATGGCTGTACTACATTATATCACAGCGTTCACAATGTCAGATGAAGCATGGATCAACTTTAAGACCTATGGCTGGATTCCGATTATGCTGGTGTTTGTCGTAGCTCAATTTGCCGTGTTGAAAAAGCATCTCAACCCTGCCCTAACAGACAAAGCCACTAAATAGTTTCTGTTGCCTTGTCATAGTAGCAATAACAATTTTATTGCTATGACGTTTATACTAAGCTCATCATTACTTTTTTATTATTCACTAAGGAAGTCTCATGTCTTTATTTGCCATCATTGGTCATGACGTGGCTAATAGCAGTGCACAACGTCTGATCACTCGTACTGAACATATTGAACGCTTAAAAGCACTGCACCAAGAGGGACGCCTCGTTATCGCAGGTCCAACGCCTATCGAGCATGGCAAAAGTGATATGTCAGGCAGCTTAATCATTGCGGATTTTGACTCTATCGAAGCGGCTCAAGCATGGGCAAACGATGAGCCTTATTTACGTGATGGCGTGTATAGTCATGTCGATATCAAACCATTTGTTCAAGCATTGCCAGCACCAACTGATAGCAACAATCAAGTAGCTGCATCGTGATCCAGAGAGTCTCTTTTTCACCTACCTGCTCCTACAAAAATGCCCTAATTAGTCTCATGTTAGCGACAGTCGTTTCAGCGCAGGCTGCACCCGCTGCGTCCATAACACCTGCTGTCGAGGCAACCGATCCGACAGCAATGATGCCGTTGACTGGCCCAGTAGCGGCGCGCGCTTTGCCAACGAAAAACTCAGCGCTAGATATCAATGATACCTTGGCGGCACAGCTGCAACCATCTACTAAAGCATTGTCAGCTGCCAATCAAGAACTGCTTAGCCGTAATGCACAATTGCAGCGTCAAGTGAACGACTTACAGACTCAAGTAAATGTCTTGGTCTACGAAAGTAAAGGACAGTTATTTCTATACGGTGCGTTTACCGTTCTGATCAGTCTATTAGTCGGTATTTTTGTCTCGTGGTTAGTATTTGTCCGTCGTGAGCGCTGGTAGCGTAAGCTGTGCTCGCACTGACTTGCATTACTCTACTTCGCTGTGTCTGACCAAATGTCGATATCATTGATTCGTAATAACTGATCGTTTAGCTACCGTTATTGATATTTCTAAGAAGTGCCTCATGTCTATCGCTAACTATCAAAACCCTGAACATTTAAACGTTATCACACCTGCCAAGATTGACTGGCAAATGGATGATACTGGCAATATGGTGCCAGTATCAGGTGAGTTTGGGGATGTGTATTTTTCTCATGCGGATGGTTTGGCAGAGACGCGTCATGTGTTTCTAGAGCATAATCAGTTACCAGAGCGTTTGGCACACCTGGCACCAAAGCAATGCTTTACGATTGCTGAGCTAGGCTTTGGAACTGGGCTTAATCTACTAGCAACGTGGCAATTGTGGCGACAATTACGTGAAACCAACCCGCAATTAGCAACGGCTCGTCTGCACTTTATCACTACTGAGAGGTTCCCTATACCGCTAGCAGATTTGAACCAGATACTTGCGCTATGGGGTGAGCGTGCGCCTGAGCTAATGGCATTTATTGAGCCACTTTTGGCTGCATATCCACCCCTGATTGCAGGCTGTCATCGTTTGAATTTTTCTTATGATAACTTAACCGTCGATATGTGGCTTGGTGATGCAGCGGAAAGTCTAAGCAAACTGGCATTAGACCACTTTAACCAGCATACGCCTTATATTGATGCTTGGTTTTTAGATGGTTTTGCGCCTTCTTGCAATAGTACCTTGTGGGCGGACAGTATCTTTGCACAAATGCAGCGCCTATCACGCCCTCATACGACTGCCGCTACTTATAGCTGTGCAGGTATCGTCAAGCGTGGACTAAGAGAGCATGGCTTTCAAATTAAGAAAGTCAGAGGTTTTGGTCGAAAGCGAGAAATGCTAACGGCCACTATGGCTAATGCAGAAAGTAGTGACCTTACTAGCGATAATAAAAGTTGTGATAATAAAAGCCACGAGGCAAAGCAGCAAACAACTTACAGCACATTCGATAATACTGTCGTCATTGGTGCAGGCGTCTCAGGGTTGCTCACAGCTTGGTCGCTTGCCAGTCGCGGTATTACCGTCATCTTATTAGATAAATCAGCGCCTTTGGCAGGTGCATCAGGTAATCCTAGAGCGTTACTTGCGCCCAAAATGACACCGATTCACCATGTCGATGAGCATCTGCATACCATAGGCTATCTCCATAGCAGCAGGCTATATCGAGACCTTAATCAAACAGCCGTACAGCTTAATACAGCACCGATCCTTGAACTGACTGGCGCCCTTGATTTGCTTATAAAAGCCAATATCGGTACAGAACAAATTGCCGACTATCCTGATGAGATGGCGACCACCCTATCGCATGAGCAAGCACAGGTTACTAGTGGCCTAAAAGAGCAGAACTTATCAGAGAACTTGTACTTACCGCAGTCTGGTCTGGTCAATCCACAAGCATTAAAAGACATCATACTGACTCATCCACTCATTCGCTTTCAGCAATTAGAAGTGAATAAAATCAACGAGACTGAGCAGAAAGTTCGTATCGAAGGTATCGATGAAAACCTTAACACTGTCACTATGACTGTTGATAATATCATCATTTGCGCGGCTTTTGAAAGTCATCAATTGGATCAGCGTATTTTTGATTGCCGTAAAATTCGCGGGCAGCTGTCTTGGTTTACGCCTACGGTTGAACAACTAACAAGACTGCCTAAAATACCGCTTAAATATAGTGGTTACTGTGCGCGGTTCAACGCACAGAGTGGAGATGACAAGTTAAATACAGTCGTCGCTGCCGAGCCCTATTTATTGCTCGGCGCGAGTTTTATCCGCAATGATACAAATACCGATATACGTCCTGAAGAGCATCAAATTAGCCGAGACAAGCTCATCACTGCCATTCCTGAAATGGCATCTATTATTCCGGCGGATACGAGTCTGTGGCGGGGACGAGCTGGCATTCGCACCCAAACGCCTGATTACCATCCTATCGTTGGACAATTGGCAAACAGTCAGCGGATATGGACAATGAGTGCGATGGGTGCAAAAGGTTATGCATTGGCACCTATTTGCGCTGAAGCATTGGCAGATATGATGCTAGGGTCATTTGCACCACTGTCAGAGGCAATGCTCGCACGCTTATCACCCAATCGTACACGTTTACAGACGCCGCTTGTTTAAGAATAAATGGCTCTTGTGTAAATAACAGCAACGCTCTCTACGGTTTATTCTGTCTTATGATATCTTAATTTGATGTCGACTCTAATAATGAGATATATCCTATGAGCTATCACCAAACAACCCTTACTCTACCCGCCTATGCGCGCGGCATTCATATCATTACTCCGAAGGTTGAAGAAGCGATTTCTCAGCTGTTACCTCACTCTGCCAAGGTAGGGTTGGTTCATCTGTTTTTGCTGCATACGTCAGCCAGTCTTGCGATCAATGAAAATGCCGATCCAGATGTCAGACTAGATACAGAAGATTGGCTCAATAAAATCGCACCAGAAGATCAGCCAGAGTATCGCCATACCTTAGAAGGCTCAGACGACTTGCCAGCGCATCTCAAAAGCATGATGCTTGGGGTAAGCTTGACTATACCGCTTGTGGATGGTGAGTTAGGACTGGGTACCTGGCAAGGTATTTACTTATGTGAGCATAGAAACCTGCAAGAATATGGCGGACAACGTAAGCTGGTGATTACGGTAAATACGTAATAATATACTGTAAATAAATAGCAGGTTGACCCTTGCCAATTGCCCCATTTACGTAGAGCGCCATTAACGGATAAAGCTGATTATGAATACTTCTCTCTCAAAAAAACTAAACTTACGAAAATCTAAACTGCTTTATCGTACGGCTCCTGCTATTTTCTTCAGTCTGTTGCTACTGACTGCTTGTCAAAAAGATCCAGAACCTGAAGCAACTGATACAACTACAGCTGAGACCTCAACGCAAACCACGCCAGTAACGACCAATATCAACGTTGATGAAGCTAAAGATAGCAATGCAGATGATGCTCAAAATGTAGCGCAGACCGATACTGATTCAGAACGTGATATGAGCTTAACAGAGTTAGATAAAGATCTTAGTGATACTACGTCCACGGCAAATGATAGCGCTGAAAAACCTAATCCAGAGCAAGCTATCAAAGGCGCACAAATCACTGATGTCCGTTATAAAAATGCAGCAGGTGAGAGTCTATCTGTGGTCTTTGAGACGTCGGCAGCTGGTATGCTTAACGCTATCATTACTCGTCCCAACCAGCCAAAAATGACCTTAAGCGCACCCGAAGGCCAAGGCAATAATCCTACCTATCAATCAGCTGACGGTAGTATCCAACTGGTCAGTCATGCTGGTGGTGGTACTATCGACCTTATCCGAAACAATAAAGTGACTAGCTTTGATGCTGTTAGTGCTGAAGCAGAAGTCATCACTGAATAAAACCTAATCCACCTTCTGTTTCAATGCCCTATTTAAAACCATAAAAAAGGCGGCAAACGCTATTATCGTTGCCGCCTTTTTCGTTTCTGTGTATTGCTCTGTACTGACTTGTCTTTACTGAGCTGTATAATGAGTGATTGTATTTACCCAAACCCAGTCGATTGCCCAAACATCCCGATCAACCAGCTTATCACTGTCCACAGCCCCCAACCGACAAACACAATGACTAGCAGTCCAAGAAAATCAGGGATATGCAAATACAGCCAAGCAACGATTGGATTGCGCCAAAAAAACCCAAAACGGCTTTGCTGTTGTTTGTCTTCTAATGACTGGTGCAAAAACGGTCGATCCATATGCATGGTTTCGGTAATACCATATTCATGGTGTAGATGCTCGTGCACGATACCCAGTGTCTTACGGCTAGGACGAATGAAAATATCTAATAGCGTACCAATCCCAGGTACGATACCAACGACCATATCAATAAGTGCCAATCTAACCGCTGGCGTCATTTTATGAGCGGGCACACCCAACTGACGTCCTAATATAAATGCATAACTGGTTAATGCCAATCCTGCCAAATCTCCTGCTAGTGGGATGGTCGAAAGCGCCGCATCCGCACCCATTCCTTGCTTGGTAAAAGGCACTCGTACTAGTGAATCCATGGTGTTAGCAAATTTTGCCAGTTTACGCTCAGTTGCGATAACTTGCTCGCGAGTCAGCCCATGTTCGGCAAGTTTTGCTTGATAGTCCGTAACTGACGCATTCGTATCAGGCGGTTTCTTTGATTTGAATTTCGGAAATTTATCGAACTTATCCATTTAGCGTCGTCCATATGCAAGTAACTGCGATGAGCGCAAAGACATAGCGCCCTACCCAGATATTGGCCAAGAACGCCTGAAAGCAAGCCAAAGGATTGCGACTGGCACAAGCGCTATTTTGTTTGGCAAACATCATCGCAACAAGCGCCAACCCAAATACTGGCGTTACGCCTAATGTGGTCGGGGCAAAGTAATGCCACATAACTACGCCCATCATTAGCAAAAATAGCATCTGTAATATTGAGATGATAATCACATCATAACGACCGAATAGTATCGCCGTTGATTTCACGCCAATCTTTAAATCATCTTCACGGTCAGCCATGGCGTACTGGGTATCATAGGCCACTGTCCAGCACATATAAGCTAAGAATAGCAGCCAACACCAAATATCAGGAGTGCCCTGCACCGCCACATAAGACATCGGTATCGCCCACCCAAAAGCAGCTGCTAAAAATACTTGCGGCAGATGCGTATAGCGTTTCATAAATGGATAAATAAACGCCAATACAACGGCACCAAGCGACCAGTAGAATACAGCTATAGGTAAGAAAAATAGCAGACTGGCACTTAACAGCACCAGTACTAAAAATGCAGCAACAGCTTCTTTGCCAGATAAGCGTCCATCTGCTAACGGGCGACATTTAGTGCGAGTCACATGACCATCTACTTTGCGATCGGCAAAATCATTGATAGCACAACCAGCCGCTCGCATAAATATTGCACCAAGGGCAAATATCGCGAACACCTTGATACTTGGCAACGCTGCCGTCATTCCTTGCTGCTGCGCTTGACCCATTGCAGCAAGTAGTACGCCCCAAAGCGTTGGCCATAAGAGCAGCTCAATGCCGACTGGCTTATCAAAACGGGTTAGCTGGATGTAGGCTTGTAGCTTGTCTTTAAATGTCATGGTTTTTTATTATCATTAACTGGATACTTTTTATGTGCGCTTATATATTTAGCTCAGAACAACTAACTTAACTTTTGAAGGGTCTAGTTACTGAGTTTTATTAGACTAATTACTAAGCTTAATGGACTGGTTACTGAACTTGTTGCCACAATTTATTCGCTTCGATCAGTGATAGCTCAGAATATTGCTTGCGCAAAGCTTTTAACGCTGGGACTTTGTCTTTCTGTTTCGCTTGTTGACGCAAAAATGCCAGTTGCTCTTGTGGATTGCTTAGCTCTTTTAACCGTGCCTCAAGCCGAAGAATGCGAGTACGCAGCATGATATTAATCAACAGTAAAACTGCACCCATAACCCAAATGATTAACGCTGACATTCCTTGCTCCTAAATCCATTAACTTTGAACATATACGCTGATTAATTGCGTACATTTACACTCGTACATTCATTATCAACAGCAGCTATCAGACAAAATATCCATCAAAGCGTACGGCTTCATTATGCCAGCTTTCGCTAGCTGGCTCATCAGCAAGCAGCGGTGCAAACTGTGGACGCTTTACGACCACGCGACCTTGGCCTTGCGTACTTTGTTTGACAACGGCCTGTGCACTACTTAGTAGCTGTCGCTCTTCATCTAACGTTGGTGGACGAGCTAATTGATGCAGTGCTTGCATATGCTTACCAACTTTTGCCCCTTTACCTGTCTTACTATCTTGATAACTATCTTCTGGAAACATCGGATCCAAATAGACGATATCGATTGTGGTAGCATTATCGGCTACGGTACCAGCCTCTAGATTCGCAAAATAACTGAGCGCATCAGTGTTAATAATCTGTAGACGGCTCATGAGCTTTTGCCAATTGGGTAGCGCACTCATACGTTGCTGCTCTACAAGTAACAGCAATGCTATCAAAGGCTGCTGCTCAAGCATAGTGACTTGGGCGCCAGTACTGGCCAATATCAAACTATCATGCCCAAAGCCAGCGGTTGCATCAATAACGTGACTATCTGATGTGATTTTGGACGCTTGTAATAGCAGCTCAGACTTACGACCAGCACTCACTATACGGCGCTGCAACTTGTCCCATTCAGGTGCCACACTAAGCCCATCACTTAGCCATGATAGCTTGTCTTTATCATCTAATAATAAAATAAGCTGAGTAGATGCTTGGCTCAACTGCTGACGGCGCTTTTGAGTTAATTTCTCTGTAGCAACTTTAATATCTAAGATAATTGGTAATGTATGCTCAGCTATCAATGACTGTAGGCTCTCAACCTGTGCTTGCTGGCTGTCATTGACGTAGAATAGCTGACAATGTACAACAGCACCTGTCTCGTCATACGTTTGGGGCACATCGGTCATAACCATCATCCTATTTGCTGCTTATTTTCACTATAAATTACTGGCGTGTTAAATCATAACGCAAATCTAGCCAGCCATTTGATAACCAAAGCCCCAAGCGGCGACCAACACGATAACACCCGTGATAATGCGTAACCAAGCAAAAATAGTAAAGTCACGGCGACTTACCCATGCCACAAGTAAGCGGATACAAAGTAGCGCCACCACAAATGATACGATGGTTCCAATACCTAGCACCAGCCAGTCTTCACTGTTGGTCAGTACGTCACCATGTTTGACTAAATCCAACAGTGCTGCCCCTACAATAACCGGAATACCCAAAAAGAAAGAAAACTCAGCAGAAGCCTTACGTGAGACACCTAACCACAGCGCACCAATAATCGTGGCACCTGAGCGTGATGTCCCTGGTATTAGAGCTAAACATTGGAATAGCCCAATCATTAACGCAGTTTTTATACTGACATCTTCCGCTTCTTTTGCAATGACCGTTTTAGGACGCTTTTCCACGTAAAATATCAGTAGACCACCGATGATGAGCATAATGGCAACGACAATAGGATTAAACAAATAAGCTTTGATTTCATCGGCAAAGGTAAAGCCAACAATCATCACAGGGATAGTAGAGACAATCAGACTCAGTCCCAGCTGTCTAGGATTGGTCATGCCCTCTGCTTTGCCAGTCAGCAAGCCCATCAGCGCTTGCCACAATCTACCCCAATAGTCATAAATCACTGCCAAAATAGCGCCAAGCTGTACCACCACGACAAATAAATCAACTTTTTCTTTAGTCCAGAAATCCATCACATCTGCTGATAAGATCAAATATCCTGTACTAGAGATGGGTAAAAATTCAGTGATACCTTCAACGATACCCATGATGACAGCTTGAACAAATAAAACTATATCCACAGTGACTTTCCTAGAAACAGACTGGCCTAAAAGCAAACTGGCCTAAAAACAGACCGATTGGCTGTCCTATATTAACGTTGATTTTATATTGGTATGCGCTTGCTAAACACTAAAAAGCTAGCTGCTATCAATTGAGTTAAACTGGTTATGGTTAAAGTATTTATCATAACCAGTGACAGCAATTGACGCTGCAAAAAACATATTTATAAAGCTATGCTTTACCTTGCTCTTTAAGTGTTTTCCAAGCTTGATTACGTAGATATTTTGGTAATGCTTGTGACGCTTCTGTACCACCATCGTTTGCAAACTGAGCAATACCAAGCTGCCCAATGACAACAGCATCTGGCCAAACATCTTCATGGCAGTCTTGCTGATCATGTCTTGCCAATAGCGGCGCGCCATTACCCACGATAGGTAGGCTAAGTGCGGTTTGGCGATCATAATCCAATAGCTGCTCAGTGCTATCGCCACCATTAGCCAAGACTGGCTGCATAATGCTATGACCTAATTGGTCATCAGTTACCAACTCATACTGTCCGAAATAGACTTGCTGCATACGAGCATCAAGGGCGCTGTATAGATGTGTCAGCCCATACTTCTGATACGCGCATTGTGCGATTGCTTGCAGGCTTGAGACGCCAACACAAGGCAAATCATGCGCGACAGACAACGCTTGCACCACTGCGGTATTGATGCGGATACCACTAAACGCACCCGGCCCGCGATTGAATATTAAAGCCTGTATATCAGCAAGACGTAACTGCGCCTCAGACAATGCAGCATCAATCATGGGTAAAATCTGTTGAGTCTGCTGACGCTTTCCTGTTTCGGTATGGCTCGACAATACCTGTCCGCTCGAATCTAAAATCGCGATCGAACACTGATCGAACACGGTATCCATTGCTAAAAACATCACAACCTCGGCTTTTACTTTTGGCGTTCTAAATTGATTTGTCAGCTTTTAATAATTTTTAATAACGATCTATCATTCATGCGCTATCAGAATACTGACAGAATGAAGCAGCGCCTATCATAGCATTTAGGGTACACGAATTTTATTAATTTCTATATTTTTCACACTTTATCCATCAGTGTTTATCTGCAACTGCTAACGATAAAAAGCCCCAAAGCTTCATTGGCTTCGGGGCTTTGATCAAACATTTTAAAAATAACTAACCGTTATCTAAAAGCGGGTTTTGAACTTCTTTGGTGCTTGGTTTTGCATTTCTTGCATTTGCTTTTGCATCTCTTCAGTGCTTGGCATATTGTTTGGATCCAGTCCCATTTGCTTGGCCATTTGTTCTGGATTCACGTCCTTAGCGCCACCTTGCTGACCGCCACCGCCAAATAATGGACCGCCACCGCCGCCAGCACTACCGCCACCCATAAGGCCTTGCATAGACTTCATCATTTTACTGATGCCTTCAGGCTTTGAGATCATTTTCATCATTTTTGCCATTTGCTTGTGCTGCTTAAGCAAACGATTAACGTCTTGAATCTCACGTCCTGAACCTGCAGCGATACGGCGCTTACGACTTGGGTTAATCTTATCAGGGTTTTTACGCTCAAATGGCGTCATTGAATTGATCAATGCTTCCATTTCGCGTACTTTTTCTTCTGGTTTGGCATCTTCGACGGCTTTTTGCATGTCTGAGCCGCCCATACCAGGCATCTTATCCAAGAAGCCTGCCATACCGCCCATGCTCTTCATCTGCTGGAACTGAGTCAATAGATCCTCAAGGTCGAAGTCACCGCCCTTTTGCATCTTTTTCGCCATTTTTTCGGCTTTATCACGGTCAATCTTTTGCTCAACTTCTTCGACCAGACTCAGTACGTCACCCATACCAAGGATACGCTGCGCGATACGCTCAGGGTGGAACAGCTCTAGCTCGTCTAGTTTTTCACCGCGGCCCAAGAATTTAATTGGCTTACCGGTGATAGCGCGTACAGAAAGCGCCGCACCGCCGCGAGCATCACCGTCAGTCTTAGTTAAGATAACACCCGTCAACGGCAACGCATCATTAAAAGCTTTTGCGGTATTGGCGGCATCTTGACCCGTCATTGCATCGACGACAAATAGCGTCTCAGATGGGTTAACCGCAGCAGTTAGCGCCTTAATCTCATCCATCATGGTATCGTCGATATGTAGACGACCAGCAGTATCAATAATCAGGATATCTTGATACTGGATTTTGGCTTCTTCAATCGCACGCTTTGCGATATCAATTGGATTCTCATCTGTGCTTGAGTTCACAAACTTAGCATTCACCTGACCGGCTACTTGCTCAAGCTGTTTGATAGCCGCTGGACGATAAACGTCAGCCGATACCAGCATCACTTTTTTCTTTTGACGCTCTTGTAGATATTTGGCCAACTTACCAGCTGTAGTCGTTTTACCCGCACCTTGCAAACCTGCTAGCAAATAGACAACGGGCGGCTTACCTGTCATCTCTAACTGCTGATTGGCACTGCCCATCATTTCGGTCAGCTCGTCGTGTACGATTTTGACAAAGGCTTGACCTGGCGCTAGCTCTTTTAGCACTTCAGCACCAAGCGCTTGTTCTTTGACGCGTTTTACAAAATCACGAGTGACAGGCAACGCCACATCAGCTTCTAACAACGCCATACGCACTTCACGTAGCGTGTCTTTGATATTGTCTTCGGTCAACTGCCCAGTACCGACGATGTTACGTAGGCTCGACGATAAGCGTTCTGTTAAGGTATCAAACATAAATAACTCTCAATTAAAATGGTTTTCAATTAAATAATACGCAATTAAAATAACTCTAAATCAAACCATTAAAATGGTTCATAAATAATATTAGGATACGCTATAAGATATTAGGATATTGCATGACAAGGGACATGATAAAAGAATTATATTATCAATACTATAGCATTAACACGGCTCAAAACTTATAGTCGTTTCGCAAAGGACACAGCGCTTATAATTGTAGTTAACTTTTTATAGATAACATATTTTATGTTTGGCGCTATGCAGCACTACCGATCATTTATAAGTTATAAGCAAGATGGTGCTCAATTGGCACCCATTTTATGATAAATTGGACGATTATTCTAATCATTCTGATAATACCACTTTAGCGACACATTGAGCGGCAGTTTATGCTCAGTATAAGATGAGGCTTTTTATCTGTGCACTTTGCATTCTTACTTGCTAGCATGGCTTATATCTTAGTCAGCATCCATATTGGTTGGGCGCTGGCTCAGGACAAACCTATTCACAAAAGCCTCAGTTTGGGCTTATTGCTCATCGGTATGGCTGCACATGCGGCACTGCTATATCCATATGTTGTGACGCTGTATGGTTTGAATTTCAACTTATTTAATATCATCAGTCTGACCAGTTTATTTTTCTTATTCTTTTATCTATTGTTCTGTTTATATCGCCCTATTCTTAGCCTTGGTATTTTAGCTGCACCCACTGCGCTAATAGGTATGACTATCGGCTATGTCGGCCGTGCCCCTTATCAACCACTAACTGATGTCAGTATTGGGCTTGAAATTCATATCATATTATCATTAGCTGCCTATTGTGTGCTGTTGATGGCGGCGGTACAAGCGCTATTTCTACGTCTACAAATACGTGAGCTCAAGCATCATACCATTCACCGCTTTTGGGTCAATAAGCTACCCTCCCTGCAAAGTATGGAGAGTTTATTATTCGATATGCTGTTGGTGGGCTTTGTATTGCTCAGTATCGCACTGGGGATTGGGTTTATCTATGTACAAGACTTGATGGCGCAACATATCGTGCATAAGACTGTTTTTAGTCTGCTGTCGTGGTTATTATTTGGTGTACTACTATTCGGTAATTGGCGTGCAGGCTGGCGAGGCAAACGTGCGGCCAATATCACTATTTATGCCTTTATTCTATTAGCCATTGGCTTTGTTGGTAGCAAGTTCGTCTTAGAAATGCTCCTATAAAATATATATTCAGAAAAAGGCGGTCAGCAACACTAGTTACTGACCGCCTTTTTTATATTTCTAGCCGACTCACTACTCATTTTTCTTAGTTAAATACCACTGTCTTATTACCCGCCACAATCACACGGTTTTGTACATGCCAGTTTACAGCACGTGCTAATACGTTGCGTTCGATATCACGGCCGATAGCACGCAACTCTGTCACCCCTTGGCGATGCGTCACACGGTGTACATCTTGCTCAATAATAGGCCCTTGGTCAAGCTCAGCTGTGACATAGTGCGCAGTTGCACCGATAAGCTTAACGCCTTTATCATAAGCCTGACGATAAGGATCTGCGCCCACAAACGCAGGTAAGAATGAATGATGAATATTGATAACTTGCATCGGCCAACGTTTGACAAAATCAGACGATAATATCTGCATATAACGCGCCAATACCAACAAATCATTGCCTGCCATCAAGGTATGAATCTGCTCTTCCGCTTCTGCCTTATTATCCTTGGTCACTGGTACATAGTGAAAAGGTATGCCAAAGTTCTCTACCGCTTGGCGCAAATCCTCATGATTACTGACAACAGATGTAATCTCGCAATCGAGTAATCCGCGCTGATGACGCCACAGTAAATCTAATAGCGCATGGTCGAACTTTGACACTAAAATGCCAACCTTGGTTTTAATCGCATTGTTATGCAAGCGCCACGCCATATTGTGACGCTTGGCCACCGTATGACCAAAGCTGGCTTCAAAGTTATCCATAATCTCGCTCAAGCCTGCTAACGCAAACTCCAAACGCATAAAGTACTGCCCACCTTCATGAGCCGTTGAATACTGATCAAGCGTAATAATATTACCGCCATAACGGTGTATAAACTCAGATACGGCCTGTACGATACCCGCTTGATCACGACACTTAATCAGTAGCGTCGCGGTATCAATAACATCGGTAGATAGTACATTTTGAGAAGTTTTGCTCGACTTTATGCTTGCTGTAGCAGTCGTGGTATTGTCTGACATAGTACGCCCAATTAAAAATGAAACGTGCCGCTTACTTTGAATATGGTTAGCAGCATAGGAAACTGACTATTCTAATCGCTTTTGCAAAACTTTGCTGATTGAGTTGCTTGTATTTAATTATTGAGATTACAAATGCAAAAACCCCCAACACGAGGTTTGGGGGTTTATAAAATGCTAATCTTATACATAAGAGTTATGAGTCATCATTCAACTTTAAGAACCCTAGAGAACTTGGCATTACTATTACTCACTGTAACAATAGAACCTAGCAACGCTTGGTTGAAGTTAACAGAGTAAAATGGATGATTTGTGCCTGAATCTACCTTATTTTCACCATCAATGGAAACAGTATATTTTGTTGCACTTTCTGAAGGTGAGGATAATAGTTGTACAGAAGTACTTGGTACATTTTCGTCAATTTTAACGCTCATACTATTGATACAAGCAGCTCCACCTGTGCCAAATGGGCTAGCATGCGCAATGCTATTACCTTGCCAAGGGCTAACTAAGCTCGAATTACTTACTGACACGCTTCCAGCTTGAATAGGTAATTGATAATTAATAGTTTGTGTGTTTTCACTACCGTTCACAAAGGTAGAGGCATCAAACTGCACTTTAACCCAATGTGAGTAACGTATTGGATAGCGAATCTCAAAATCAGCGCGACCTTCTTCATCGGTGACGAAAGTATAGCCATCATCTGATACTTTACCGCCAATAATCGCAACTGGATTGATAGCTTCTAAAGTACCATTATTATTGACATCTTCAGGTTTGACTAAAGTAAAGCCGGGTTCTTTATCCAAAGTGTAGTTATAGTTTACATCTTCTGTAGTAATCCAGCGAGACTGTAAGAAAATAGGCGATTTTTCAGAGAATACTTGTGGCTTAGGTGTTGTTGTAGTCACCTCCCCCTTATCGTTTACTTCTTCAATATCAGCCGCTTGGTGAGTCACGGTGCTGTCTAGTAAACAGACTCTGCCTTGAGCGTATTGTGTAGCATAAGACTTAATTGAAACTTCTTGATTCGGGACAGCGCGACCTGAACCATCCATGACAGAAATTGAACCACGAACAGTATAGTAAATATCATCAGAAGATAACTTATTGGCAAATGCTAAAGTGGTATATACCGCTTCCTCAGATACGGTGATATTAGTAGTTTTGGTGCCAATACTGGATGGATCATTGAGCAGGCGTGCATTGATAACCACACCACCGATAGGAGAGCTGGCATTGGCTTTATAGACCACACGCGCCTCACCTTTACTATCAGTGATAGCCGTTGCCGCAGACAATCGCCCTGCTGACGAGTCCGATGCACGGCCAAAGACCACTGTTTGACCTTCAACTGGTACATCGTTTTTGTCTTTTACCGTAGCGACAATTTCAGTACTACCACCAGGAGTGATAACAGACTTCACCGCTTGGAACAGCATTTTAGCAGGTGTCGTAGCACGGAAACGTGCATCTACTGTCGCACGATAGCGCGGCTCACCGTTTGGTAGTGTTTCACCTAATACCGTTGCTTGTAGTGCAGTAATACCAGCCAGCTCTGATGTTAAGGTAACAGGTATCGTAACGATATTGCCGTTTATATTAGCAGCGGTAATGGGTTTTGTGACGATGACATCGTTGCTATCAGTAAACGTACCAATAGTCGTTTGTACTTCAACTTGCTTACCGATTAATTCTGCTGCTTGAGCAGCTGTATCACGACGTATCTGAATATTTATGGTCTGTGCTTTATTGACATCATAAACGTCTTCGATATCAATAAAGCTAATACCTGCCTGCGAAACCTTAATCAGCTCAATACTATTTAGACTGCGTTGAGTATTGATGCTGTTTTCACCCAAAGCACGAGCAAATACACGTAAGTTACCATTGTTATCGAAGGTCAAATCAGCTTCGTTAATATTAAATACTGCTTGACCATCTGCATTGCTAACAGCAGTTGCACTAGAGTGGATAATATCACCGTTTGCATCGACTAACTCCATACCAGCATTGGCAATAGCACGACCTGAACCATCCACCAGTGTGGTGGTGATAGTAGTAGAAGCACCATCTTTTAGATTGGCTTCTGTAGCTGCAATAGTAATCTCTGTACCGATAGCTGATAAGCTTAATGACTTCTCTTCACGCACTTGCATGCTGACTTTGCCATCTGCATCGTATTGTGGTGTAACGATTTTAGCATTAATCACTACGCTATGATTTAGACGCGAATTGATAGAGTTGGCTGCTAAGATGACGCCGACATCGATCTGACCATTAGCATCAGTGGTTACCATACTTGGTGTGGTTAATGCCGCACCACTGGCCTCTAAGTTTTCAATACTTAGCTGTACAGGTACTCCTGCCAAGATACCGCCTTTGCTGTCAGTCACACGGAAGGTAGCATTGGTCTGATCACCACCAGTATTCAACGTAGACTTATCAGAGGAGGCTATGAGCTGATAACTATCAATCGTAGCAGTATCTACTGCAACGATATAGGTCTGTGGTAGCTCTACACCTTCTGCAGTCGTCGTCGTAGCTGTCAGCTTGATACCTGGTTCTAAGATAGCTTGGTTGACGTTAGCACCGTCTGTAAGTGTTAGGTCAAAGGTTGCTAAACCATCACCATTGGTCATAGCGGTATTACTACTAACCGTCACGCCAGTTTTGATAGGATTATCAACATTCAAATGCACTTCACGATTAGCAATACTGCCTTTTTTATTCTCTACACGCACAAATACTTTAAATGTATCGCCCTTCGTATTAACGACTTTATTTGCACCGATTGTTATACTTTCTTGTGTACCGTTTAGATCAGGAGTAGCTGTCTTAACAGTACTGGTTTTCGTGGCAATATTGTTATTCTCATCGGTTGCTGAGAATACAACTGCAAAGCTACTACCAATGGCTGTTTTTTGCGCATCGGTAAGACCAGCTGGCACAGCAAGCGTAAAGCTAGCTTTTCCTGAATCATTTGTAGTTTGCGTGCCACTAGTGACTAAGCTAACCCCTTGAGCCGCAACCGAAGCAGGGAGCGCCAAGTAAACTTGTTTATTTGCAATGACATTGTCTTTGCTGTCTTTGGTTATTACCTCAACTTGAGTCTCACCACCGTTTAGATTTAGTGCTTTTGGTGTGATAGCTATCAAATCAATAGCCGCTTTGGTTGACTGTATATTAAACTGAATCTCTTGTTTTTTACCTGTCAACGTCTCAGTCAAGATAGCTGTTAGCTTTTGATCTAAGAGTGCCGCTTGTTGCTCTGCTGTTAAGCTTGGCACAGTAACTGTAAAGCTTGCCGCCCCGTTAGGGTCCGTAGGAACAATATTGGCAAATGATCCTGACTTACCATTTACAATTAATAATGCTGCTAGTTCTTTGTTAGCAAAATCTAATTTAATAGGCTGATCGCTGATACTAAGGTTAGTGTTTCGAGTACTTAATGCCGCATTAACAGTCACCGTATCACCTTCGCCGTTCAATGTATAAAAAGGACGGTTATTAATAAGGTTCGGCGGATTTAGTACTGTCAAATCAACAGTTGGAGTTAGAATATCTACTTTTGTTATAGCAGAGGTATAAGTTTCGCCTTTTTCGACATACGACAGCTGATAATTAATACCTGTACGCTTAAGCTCATTACGCTCTTCTGCTGTGAGTCCTTCTGGGATAGTAACTATAAACGTTGTCTCACCACTAAAATCGGTAGTCGCCGTCGTTTGATTGACTGTAACTCGAGAAGCAATCGCTGCTTGACCTAACTGGATAGTGACTTCTTGCCCTTTAACTGGTGTTTGGTTTTCTTTGGTCAATAGCTTAATACTGATAGTACCTTGACCACCAAGCTCGCTAATAGAAGGTGTGATGATAGAAGCAAACTCTAAACTCGTTGCTGGCTGTACCACTTTGACAACTGCATCTGTAATTTTAGCGACTGTGCCATCATCATCCGTTAAAGTAACATTGTATTTAATACCTGATGTAATTAGTGCTGTACGTTGTACTGGTGTTAAATCTTGACTAAGGTTAACAGTAAATACTGCATTGCCAGCTTCATTGGTTGTTTGCTCATTTCCTTGGATACTGACGCCTGCGACATCACTGATCTCAAGCTTAACTTTTTGCCCTACTGCAACATTACCATTAGGACGTTTAGCAGATACTTGAATAGTAAACTGCTTGTCTGTGACAGTCACCACTTTAGGAGAGCTAATCGAAGTAAGTTTAATATCACTTTTGGCTAACTCTGAACTGATTTTTATAGCTGAACTACTGATACTACTACTTGCACCTGAGGCTTCAACAGCTTTGGCAGTTAACACAAAACCCTTTTGTGCCTCTAGCTTATCTTTCTGTGATTTAGCCAAACCTGCAGGAACACTAACTTTATAACTGACTACGCCTTGAGCATTGGTCGTTTGGGTCGCAGTACTATCTAGAGTCAGTAAGCCAGAATCAATTAGAGCTTTCGGTAGCATTGCTGTGACGCTTTGGTTAGCAATAACCCCGCCATTTTTATCATTCACACGGAAGCTAATGACTGCACTACCACCTGAACTTGATAATTGAACTTTATCACTGCTACCAAAATTAATTTGATACTGTGCAGCAGGGATAACCACAGAGGCATTATAACTACTGGCAGTGACACCATCATTGTCAGTTAAGGTTGCAGTATAAGTAACGCCTGACTTTACTAGTGCTTCACGTTGGGCTTGGGTTAAATCTGGGCTTATATCTACGATAAATGTCACATTACCTGATGAATCAGTCTTTTTCTCATCGTCTTTAACAGTAATACCCGTCATCTGAGTAAGCTTTAGCTTGACGACTTTATCAGCTGCTGCACTACCATCTTTGCGTTTACCTGATACTTGAATCGTGAACTGGTCTTTTAAAATATTAACGACTTTAGGATTGGTCTCTGATGTTAAGACCGTTAAGCTTTTCTGTATTTTATTACTGACGTTAATAGGCGTACTATTAGCACTAGTAGTAGCTCCTGATGCCTCAGTCAGCTTAGCACTCAAGATAAATCCACTGGCTTTTTCTAATGCTGATTTCTGTGTAGGTGATAGCCCAGTCGGAATACGAACGGTATAGTTCACGATACCTTTATCATTTGTTGTCTGATTAGCAGCAGTATCTAAGGTCAACAATCCTGCATCCACTAAAGCTTTTGGCAGGCTTACCGAGACTTTCTGATTGGCTATAACGCCACCGTCTTTATCATTAACTCGGAAACTAATGACAGTACTGCCACCTGAGCTTGAGAGCTCTGCATTGCTGCTGCTACCAAAATTGATTTTGTATGCAGCACTAGGCACAGATGCTTTAATACTATAATTTTCAGTGGCAACCCCATCTTCATCAGTCAATGCAACAGTATAGGCAATACCTGTTTTTTCAAATGCCTTACGTTGTTCTAGAGTCAATGCTTGGTCTATATTTACGGTGAACACAGCATTACCAGCACTGTTAGTGACTTGTTCACCACCTTCGATACTAATGCCTTTGACATTGTTAATTGCAAGCTTCACAGGCTTACCTGTAGCAGCACTACCATTCGGACGCTTAGCAGATACTTGAATCGTAAACTGGTCTTTTAAAACGTTTACGATGCTAGGAGTGGTTTTTGCATTCAGGATGGTTTGACTTCTACTAGGGTCTGCAGTCACAGGAATACGATTACTGCTTGTATTGATACTTGCACCTGAGGCTTCTACCAAACGGGCATTTAGGACGAACCCACCTGCTTTTTCAAGTTCTGCTCTTTGTGTAGGAGATAGCCCTGCAGGAATACGAACCGTATAACTGACATTACCTTGAGCATCAGTTGCTTGGTTTGCTGCACTTTCAAGCGTTATCAGCCCTTTTTGAGTCAAACTACTTGGTAAGCTTGCTGTTACAGTTTGGTTGGCTATTACGCCGCCATTTTTATCATTAACGCGGAAACTTAAAGTGGTTACACCGCCTGTACTCAACAGCTTATCAGTACTACTGCTGCCAAAGTTTAGCTTATATTCAGCCACTGGAATGATAACTGGTGCCTTATACTTATTCGTAGCCACGCCATCTTCATCAGTCAAAGTCACGGTATAAGGAATACCAGACTTCACCAAATCTTGACGTTGCTTTTCTGTCAAATCTTGGCTTAAGTTGACGGTAAATACTGCGTTGCCTGATGCATCTGTCGTTTGCTGGCTGCCTTGAATACTCACGCCTGTGACATTACTAATAGCCAACTTAACTTCTTTGCCAGCTGCAGCACTACCATCCGGGCGCTTACCTGCAACTTGAATTTGGAATTGATTTTTTAGGATGTTTACAGCGCTAGGAATGTTTTTTACATTTAGAATCGTTTCACTTTCAGCAGTTACTTTGATACGTTCACTATTGATACTACTACTAGCTCCTGAAGCTTCAGTAACTTTAGCGGTTAAGACAAAGCCACCGATACTCTCTAACTTTGTTCTTTGAGCGGCTGTCAAACTTGCTGGCACACTCACACTGTAATTCACCATGCCTTTACCATCAGTTACTTGAGTAGCAGCACTATCTAAGTTTAAGAGTCCAGTTTTAATTAGATCCTGAGGCAAGCTGGCAGTGACTTTTTGATTGGCAATTGCTCCGCCATCTTTATCATTGACACGGAAACTGATAATAGCTTCACTACCGAAACTAGAGATTCTACTTTTATTTTTCGTCGCAAACTTTATTTGATACTGAGATTCAGGGATATACGCTTCGTTGCCATATGTATCCATCGTGACTGCACGGTTTGGCTCTGATAAAACCACCGTATAGCTGACGCCTTTTTCTACAATTTCTTTGCGCTGAGCTGCAGTAAGCGTAGGCGCTACAATTAAACTAACAACTGCACTTCCTGTTGCATCAAATGTAAAACTCTCTGTACTAAGCTTAACACCAGTAACTGCATTGTTAAGCTTGATTGTGCCTTTTGCCCCATTAATAACGGTTGGCACTTTAGAGTTTTTAGCCGTTGCTGTGATAGTTAGCGGCTTCTCATCTCCATAGGCATTAAGCACTACGTCCCTACCTTTCACATCTAAGACATAATCAGAGACAGGCAGGGCCACAGTTAAAGTATCTGTTTCTTGCTTGGTGGCGCCATTCTGCTCTTGGATACTGATTGCATATGCAATACCTTCACCTTTCAACAGTGCATCACGCTCAGCTTTCGAAAGATTTTCATCTATTTTAATGTTAAAAGTTGTAATACCATCCGCATTTGTGACTTTACTACTGCCACCTACGATAGAGATGCCTTTTATATTATCAATACCCAGCCCAACTTTAACATCCTGAACGCGGGCACCCTTGTTGTTCTTAGCAATGACGGTCAATTGAGCGCTGTCACCATAAGGGTTTAGAGCGTTATTAGAGACTGAGCTTGTTTTCAATGAAGAGGTAATATCAAGCTTGCTTTCCGTAACTTGTGTGCCATCACCACTGCCTTTTTTACTGACAGAAACCTTTAATTCCTGCGGTGCGACTGCAGTGCCATCTGCTTTGTTAGCAGTCGCCACTAGAGTAAAACCATTGGCTATCAGCTCATCTTTATCAGCAACTGCTTGCGGATTGAGCTTTAATGCATATACCGCATTCCCATCATCGTCCGTAGTTTGGGTGCTCTGACCTTCAATAGTGATACCGTTATTTTCAGAGTCCACTACTTTTAGAGTCACGGCTTTACCGACCATAGCTCCACCAGATACTTTTTCAACAGCTTTAACCGTAACACTAAAAGCTGCTTGATCATCAGACAACTCAATAATAGTAGGTGCTGTGCTCAGTTTTTGGATAAAGAAGTCTGGCTCAATCTCTGGCACTTGTTCGCCACCACCAGTATTACCATTATCGCCAGTACCACCACCTGTACCAGGTTGAGTAACACCTAAATCAGGTGCAGGTGCGACAGAGTCTACAGTGTCACCATCACCGCCTCCACCACAACCTGCTAATGCTAATGCGCAAGTCAAAGAAGTAAGCTGAAACAACTTAGAAGTGAGGGGTAGAGAGCTATATGACATTTTTTGACTCCGCATGAGCAGTAATTTATCTGAGCAAATAAGCAAAAAATCATTATCCAGAATCAAAAGAGATTGGTAATGATACATAGATTTACAGTAATACTGGTGTATTAACAGATTGTATTAAATATATAACAGCAACTTTACTAACTTTTGTTATAACTTACAACTAAAAATTAATCTTTACTATTAAACAATCAACAACATAGAGCGCTCATTTCAGGGTATAATAGCCCTCCTTTAATTCGACAGTTATTGTAAAAATATTTGAGTATTCATCTGTTTTATGGTATAAATGTCGGCTTTAAAATTTTCTGAATTGGTCAGCCTGTTATTTGCCTTTAGATAGCAGCAAAACCAGCTCAACCTTCATATAGTTTTGTTTGGTGCAAAGCTGCCGCTTGCTGTGTCCATGCCGCAAAAACGTGCAACTTGCCCAGACTGGTATGAGAAAAACTCATACCTCATAGATTAGGAGTTCGCCATGTCTCGAGTTTGCCAAGTGACTGGAAAGCGCCCTATGGTGGGTAATAATGTTTCGCATGCAAACAACAAAACCCGTCGTCGCTTTCTACCAAACCTTCACAACCATCGTTTTTGGGTAGAGTCTGAAAACCGCTTTGTACGTCTACGTGTGTCTACCAAAGGTATGCGCATCATTGACAAACTTGGTATCGATAAAGTGTTAGCGGATCTACGCGCACAAGGTCAAAAAGTTTAAGTTAAAAATAGCAGCTGGGTGATGACTCTCATCATTTAGGCTGCTGTTTTGCTACATTAATTGTGGCAACTCATTCTTTGAGACACGTACCTATCGTTTGAAGACCCCTCATTTACAGGAAAGCTATCATGAGAGATAAAATTAAATTAGTATCAACAGCTGGTACTGGGTATTACTACACCACTACTAAAAACAAGCGCACTATGCCTGGCAAAATGGAAATCAAAAAGTTTGATCCAAAAGTACGCCAGCATGTGATCTTTAAAGAAGCTAAAATCAAATAATCTCCATTTTATAAATGGTACTATTTGAACAAATAAAGGGTTTATCAATTGATAAACCCTTTATTTATGGCTGTAGCTTGATGTTACTAAGCTATATCTTCAGTCATTCGCTTTGACTGGCGCTCAAAAACAACCAAAGCTTAGCTGTAGTGTGTTGGTTCTTTATCATACACATGCGCATGCCATTTACTCATTTGCTTTTGCATAATGACCTGAATCGCAGCATGAATCATATGTTGACCAATGGCTTGAGTATCGCTACCAAGTAGTTCTTTTAGCTTGTCAGAAAAATCAATAGTCATCAGCGGCGCTTCGTCTTGTTCAGCATCACGCAATAACAACCTACCATCATCTGCTTCCACCAATTCTAACGTGGTTTCTTTGGCAAATCCTGCAAACTGATCGCTACTCTCGTTATCTACTTCTATATCATTATCGATATCGTATGGCATTAATGTGTTCCTTATTATCCCGTTTAGTACTGGTAGAGAAACTGGTCATTGCAAAGTAGTCATTTCTTAAAAGTAAACTCACTGGCAAATCTATCGTCTTACAGTAACGCGGGTAAATCTGTCTTACTCATACAATGGACGCTTTAACACTCGAATTCAAGGGCTACCGCACAAGTCTTCGTTATAAATACAACTTGAATGCTATAACGTTTATATAAATTAGCGCCAATAACGTAGTTTGGCTAATGTAAATAAGAAAGCCACAAACATCCCAAGGTAATAGACCAGCTTTAGCTCAAGGCTAGGATCACGGTATTTAAATGGTAGTGCAACGGTGGCCGTCGCAGTGGGCAATATCAGCAGCATGAGTAGCCAGTTCTCAATGACATTTAGCCAACCTTGTAAATCGGTTCCGTGACGTAGTGACGCCAATCCCATTAATAAACAAGCGACAATTAAGCTGGTAAATAAGCCATTTGGTAAGTCTTTAGGATAGATAATTTTAGCAATACTGGCTGGTACGATTCTCATATAAAATTCCAGTCATGCTTGTAGAACATGGCTTAATGATTAAAAATGTAAAATATTACGATACTGTATAGGCGTGAATAAACAATATAGATGCGAATAAACGATACAGGCGCGAAAAAGACTTATATTTACAGCGAAACTACTTAACTGTAAGTACCCATCAGCCATAGCATCGATATACAAGAGGTCAAATAACCCAAACTAATCGCATTCCAACTTTCGATATGCAGGCCTTTAACTTTATTAAGTATGCGAGAGCCTACCCAAAAGAACAGCGGAATGCCTAGCATAAATGCAGGCACAATGACTGCAGCATGACGTAGCACTGTTTCAACATCATCACCCACCATCAGGCGAAAGCCATAACCTTCCAAACTAAGTACCAGTGCAAACATCGCCAAGCCAATGGTAATACCTTTCGGTACTAAACTGCGCTGCGGTGTTTCATTTTCAAGTGATTGCCTAGCCTGCTGGTTCAACGCTTCATGAGAATTTGCTTGCACAGAAGGTTCTTTTGAACTGCTAGAGTTGTTTGTGTCCATATTTCACCTTTACGTGACTGACCGTTATATAGAGTCATAAGTTATACAGCACATTTTAATATTATTATGGCATGGCTAATAGCGTTTATTAACCATACAACACTCGCTAGCTGTTGTTGGCTAATAACAACTCTGCGCGCATCTCATCGATAGCCGTTTTATAATCTTCTTGATTAAAAATCGCAGAACCCGCAACGAACATATCAGCGCCTGCTTCAGCAATCGCACGTATATTACTGGCTTTGATACCGCCATCAACTTCCAATCGAATATCTCGACCACTGGTAATAATACGCTGACGAACCTGACGGACTTTATCTAAAGTACTATCGATAAACGACTGTCCACCGTAGCCCGGGTTCACACTCATCAATAAAATCTGATCTACTTTATCCATAACATAATCAAGATAATGTAGCGGGGTCGCTGGGTTCAATACCAAGCCACACTCTGCACCGCCATCTTTGATCAGTTGAAGTGAGCGATCGATGTGAGCGCTGGCTTCAGGATGGAAGGTAATGATACTAGCACCCGCTTCCAAGAACTGCTCAATCATACTATCGACAGGTGAAACCATCAGGTGTACATCAATTGGCGCTTCAACACCATAGTCACGCAATGCCTTACAAATCATGCTACCAAACGTCAAATTGGGTACGTAATGATTGTCCATTACATCAAAATGAATCACATCGGCACCCGACTCTAGTACCTTCTCCACTTCTTCGCCCAACCGCGCAAAATCAGCTGAGAGTATCGACGGTGCAATAAGATAAGGTTTAGCAGGACTGTTCATAATTGAGCTACCTAATTCATGTTTATATAAGATATTGATAAATTAAAAAGGAATTTTCAAGCGGCTCACATATACTGCAAGCCCTTTATGTACTGATGTTAAATACTTAATTATTTAACGCTGCTTGTATTGAGTTTTGCAATAAGCACGGCCAACTTCGAAAGAGCGCTTTGCCTCATGTTTGGTGGCGCGATTGCTCACTCTCTGACGCCATAAGCGAAAAGATGACGGCTTTAACTCTTGACGCATGAGTTTGATAACCCCAGTCTCATCGAGACCATAGCTATGCTCTATAGCCCTAAATGGCGTTCTATCTTCCCACGCCATCTCTATCACACGAGATATCTGCACATCATCAAGTACTCTATCGCCAGCGTCGTTGACGGTTTTTGCAATCAGCTCGTCTGACTTAACTTGAGATACTTCGTCACTATAATCAATGTTACGTTGTTTATTTTGTAGAGCAGCATCCATATCAGCCTGCATAGTCGCTTTTGTAGAGCTCGTATCTGCTGACTTATTCTTTGAATTAAAAGCTGTCAAATCTTGATAACTTGCCATAAAAATCACCTGTTGAGCATGAATGGAATAGCGAAAAATGTATCACGGTCATCTGAACAACATCTTAGCTCATTTGAGCCATATGCCAATGATGTTCGATATGATCATTAATCACCGTTTGGATAAAATAATAGCTGTGGTCATGCCCCGCTTGATAGCGTAATGTTAAGGGCTGTTTGGCTTTTGCACAAGCGTCTTGTAGTTTAGAGGTCTGTAGCTGACCTTCTGCTAAGAAGTTATCAGCTGCGCCTTGATCAACCAAAATGCTCGAATACTGCTGACCGACCTTTTCAATCATTTGTGAGGCGTCCGCTTGTGCCCATAGAGACTTATCATCACCGAAGTACTCTGTATAAGCAGCTTGCCCCCATGCAGACTCACTGGCTGCGCATACTGGCGATAAAGCCGATACGCTGACAAACTTACTTGGGAACTTGAACCCTAGCAATAATGCGCCGTGACCACCCATTGAGTGTCCTGTGACACCGATACTGTGAATAGGAAACTCTGAACGTAGTAAGTCATATAGCTCATCGACGATGTAGCTTTGCATGTTGAAGTTGTCTGACCAAGGCGCTTGGGTCGCGTCAACATAATAGCTTGCACCTTGACCGACAAAATAGCGATCGTCGTTTGGTACATCGCTGTCTTCACTACTTCTGGGTGAAGTATCAGGTGCGATAAGTATCATACCAAGCTCACTGCATTTTTGCTGAAAATGCGCTTTATGAGTGACATTATCAGCATTGCATGTCAAACCTGATAGGTACAATATCGCAGGACAACGTCGTCCAGCCAAAGCTTCATCAGGTAGATAAATACTAAACGTCATAGAGGTTTTGGTAGATGTCGACTCGTGACTATAATAATGCTGCTCACCGTTAAAGCAACGATTCACACTTTTTTGAGTAAGCTGTTTATTGGTAGATAAACTATGACTATAGGAATTTTGCATGAGTGATATCCTTTTATTCAAAATAGAACCAATGACGATGTTTAATAAATACTCATCATCTAATAGTAAATCTGATATTGGCATTTATAAAATGCCAAATCATACTTTATATTTATTTAGCTATTCAGCGGCTATCTCTACTTCGTCTACCGATATATTAGTAGCATTGTCAGGTAGAATATTAACCGTTGTAGAAGTAGCATTATTTGTAATACTAGCAACGGATGGGCGCGCCTTATCAAACAATACTTGCTCAAACGCAGGCAATGCTGTCTCCATTAAGCTACCAATCACCATTTGCGGCTCTGATGGCTCAAAGCCCATGGCGCTCTCACGCTCATTGACCCGTATACTGGCATCCTTAAAAGCCGACTCAAAACTGGTGTTTCCTCGAAGGCTTTCAGCAAAAAATGCTTGACCAAAATAGGTCATCTCAGCTGTGTTGGTGCAGCCAAACGATGCTCTGTCAGCGGCTGATGCAGTAATCACTACCGTGGTTGGCGATGCCAATTCGTCAATAAACGAACCTGAGTAGCAGGCAGACACCACAATCACACGCCAGCGGATACCAGATGCGTCTAACGCGTCACGCAACCAGGTGGCATCTAAATTATCCATCGCAAGCGGCGGATTTGCTAATTGGACGATATCCTGATTACCATGTGAAGACAACGTTAGAAACAACACGTCTTCATCAGGGTTCATCTGCTGACCGATTTTCTTTAGGCCGCGCAAAATGCTAGTCTTAGTAGCAATTGGTTCATCGAGCCAGCTATAAGTATTATTGATCAGCGATAGTGAATGCCCGCTGGTACCAAAACGTACATCAAACAGCTCGCGCACTTTATTAATCTCGGAACGAAAAACGTTTTGATCAGAGAATCCTGCAACTCCCATAAAGTACCAGTCGGTTTTGCCATCGATACTTGGGTCTATACTATCCAATGCTTGCTGTAATAGGCGTGGCTGCTGATACAGTGCCGCCTCTTCTAATACAGGCTCTACAGGTATTTGCTTAAAGATCGGCTGATCAGCAACATTACGCTGCCAGATAGTCAGCAACGCAACCGCGCCGACCAATACAATGATTCGCTCCCACCATGGTATACGCAGACGACGGGAGAAAATCCACAATAGAGCTAGCGTCTGCCATAAGAACAATACTAAAAACAGTACTGGTAAGAACGAATAACTCCAATTTGGCAACCAACCATAGCTACCAAAAAACTGCACCAAGCTCTGTAATAGGGCTGACAATGTATCAGCGACCAACCACAGCACTACTGGTACAAATACCAATGCTTGGTTGCTGGCTCGCCGAGCCAAAATGATACCACCAAGCAAAATAATCATCGGCCAGATCAAATAGCTGACCAATCCTTGCTCATTGAATATGCTGCCACTTTCAGCAGCTAACCATGAAAATAAGACATTACTACCAAGCGCCAATAGTGCAAATACGGCAAACTGTACAAAAGTAGGTTTAACCCAAGAAAAAGCCCGTGTTGAGCCCACCAGCATCCATAAGGTTGCAATAATATTGGCAGCGAAATTGAGCGAAAAACGCTGAAGCGAGACGGTTTTTAACGACGTAAGTGACAAAGACTTAGACCTCTAGCCAGTCGAGAAAAATAAAATGACTCAATGATAATTATCTTAATGTAACAGCCGCGCGGTGCAATCAATTGACGATTTTTTGTACAGCATGCAGACATCGATTTATATTGAATTCACGATGGAGTGATTATAGAAGATGACTAGCATTGCCTAATATTTTAGCTCGCTAATCTATCGCGATTGTAACGGATTGTCGGTTAAGAGGATAAGGCTGATTTGTAAAATTCACTCAAATTTTGCCAAAAATTCAAATAAAAAAGGAGGCCTCTTATATAAAGCCTCCTTTTTTTACTAATTACTAAACATTATCTCATCAATAGCTCATTGACGCGTTTTAGATAAGCGGCTGGATCATCTAGCTGACCGCCATCTGCCAATAATGCTTGATCAAAAATGACTTGCGCCAGATCATCAAACTGCTCACTGCTTTCAAGCTTTTTGATGAGTGGATGGTCAGGGTTTACTTCTAGCGTTGGCTTACTTGCTGGTACGTCCTGACCCATTTGCTGTAGCATCTGAATCATTTGTGGCGATAACTCACCTTCACCTACAACCAAGCAAGCTGGACTATCGACTAAACGAGTAGACACTTTGACGTCTTTAGCACGCTCGCCCAATGCAGCCTTTAATTTATCAACAACAGGCTTTAGCGTTTCTTGGGCTTTCTCCGCTTCCGCTTTTTCTGCTTCATCTTGCAAGTCGCCTAAATCTACTGCGCCTTTGGCGATGTTTTGCAGCGGTGTCTCATCGAATGAGGTCAAGAAGTTCATTGCCCATTCATCAACACGGCTAGTCATCAAGATAACCTCGATGCCTTTTTTCTTGAATAATTCAAGTTGCGGGCTGTTTTTCGCAGCGGCTAAGTTATCAGCTGTGAGGTAGTAGATGGCTTTTTGGCCATCTTTCATACGGCCTTTATAGTCTTCAAAGCTTGTTACCAAACCGTCTTGGGTGCTAGTTGCATAACGCAATAGCTTAGCAATACGTTCTTGATTGCCTACGTCTTCGCCTAAACCTTCTTTGATGACATCACCGAACTCTGCATAGAACTGTGCAAATTTTTCTTGCTTGTCATTGTCTTCGCTATTAGCAAGACTTGCGAGCAAGGTTAAGATACGGCGAGCGTTACCATCACGAATAGATTTTACATCACGTGACTCTTGTAGTAGCTCACGGCTCACGTTTAATGGCAAGTCTGCTGAATCGATCACACCTTTCACAAAACGCAAATACATCGGTAGCAATTGCTCAGCTTCGTCCATGATAAAGACGCGCTTCACATACAGCTTTAGACCATGCTGCTGCTCACGAGTGTATAGATCGACTGGCGCTTTTTTAGGAATATATAGTAGCTGCGTATACTGTACGCGACCCTCTACACGGTTATGCGTCCAAGTAAGCGGCGCATCCATGTCATAAGAGATATTTTTATAAAAATCGACATACTCATCATCTTCAATTTCAGAGCTTGAGCGAGTCCATAGTGCACTGGCTTTGTTGATTGTTTCCCAGTCATCAGTGAGTACCATCTGGCCACCAGTAGGCGTGTCGTCATTCTCGTCTTCTTTTACATCTTCTTGCCAGATCTCTTTACGCATCTGAATCGGCAAGCTGATATGGTCAGAGTATTTATTGACCAAGCGCTTGATTTTGCTGCGATCTAAGTAACTATCTTCGCCTTCGCTATATTCTTCTTTTAGGTGCAAAGTAATCGCCGTACCGCGCGTGTCTTTGGTAATAGGTTCAACAGTAAAGCTACCAGTACCATCTGATACCCAGCGCACGCCTTTATCCGCAGGCTCACCCGCTTTACGTGATTCAACACTGATGGTATCAGCCACGATAAAACCTGAATAAAAACCAACACCGAACTGACCAATCAATTGACCGTCTTGTTTCTGTGATTCAGACAATTTGTCCAAAAATGCTTTGGTGCCTGATTTAGCAATCGTACCTAAGTTTTCGATTGCATCGGCTTCGTTCATACCAATACCATTGTCGGTAAAGGTAATAGTTTTGGCAGCTTCATCAACAGCGATGCGGATTTTTAATTCGCCATCATCTTCATAAAGGCTATCATCATTTGTGCCTTCAAAACGCAACTTATCACAAGCATCCGACGCATTAGATACCAACTCGCGGACAAAAATATCAGCGTTAGAATATAGTGAATGCGTTACCAAATGCAGTAACTGCGCCACTTCCGCTTCAAACGTATGTTTTTTTAATTCTGGATTCAGACCTTCAGCTTGAGTTGCTTCACTCATAAAAACTCCTTTAAATTCTATGAAAGACCTATTATCAGATAACGATATACTCACTAAAGCCGTTCTCATAATGTTAGAGAACTTACCGTATGCAATACCGTTAAACTGTCTATACTAATAGGGGCATTGAGAAAAAATTCAAGCTCAAAATCTTTATTCAATAAAAAACACCGCGCTTGTTCATCAAGGCGGTGCTCTGGTATCAGTTATTTACTTACTCAGTTATTCACTTGCTTCGTCATTTAATTGCTCAGTTATTTTCTGATATAATAATCAACGCGCAAATAACAGCAACTATTCTGAATATGCTTCTATCAATATATCCCAGAGAGTCGTCAGCTTTTTTGAAAATTGAGTATGAGTTTTCATAGTAACCTCTATGTCGATTAATATCGGCTTGTTAATAATATTATCTTTTTAGTAATATTGTCTTGTTAGCTACTATTAAAACCATTTCCCTATTATTTGTATAATTAATTGACTACAACGTATTATTTTATTTTTCAAAATTATAAGCTGACTGACTCTTAGCCTTTTAACGTGGCATCGGGCGAATAGTAAGGATTTGCTCACTACGACCAAAAGGCCCATGTACATCGTGCAGTACCGCACTGGTCAATCCGATACCATCATCGCCATATTGTTGTACAGCCTCGATACCGAGCCAGCGACCTTTTGGCGAGCGATGCATATGGATTTGCAAATCAGTATTGGGGAACATCCACTCTAACTTAGATAAACCAAGACCCAATCTTGGTACAACACCATTGGCAGTATCGACCATACCTAACAGATGCACCAAGTCATCAGTCGGCTCGCCTTCTACCATGTCGAGATCATTGGTAATCCATACCATACCGCGACCAGCACGACGGTCTTCTGTTGCTACTAGACGTACGCTCTCAATAAAGCCGCCCGGCCAGCCTTTCATACCTTCCCAAACTGGCAACTCTTCAGGTTTATACTCTGCTGGTTGATCTTCAAGTCCAGCAATCTCACTGGTATCTTGAGTAATAAGTCGCCATGCTCTTGCAATGATGGCATCGCGGCCACGGCTACTCATGACCGCTTCGACCAGCTCAATAGTCTTGCCCGGTCGGATACAGCGAGTAGTAATAGTAAAATCGTCAAGCGGTATTAACCCCAAGATATCAAGGCTCACACGTGCGATACGGGTGTTAGGCTGCGGCGCAAAGCTATTGATCTCAGCTGTCAGTAGGCCTGTTGCTGGCGCCATGTGCTGCTCATGCTCATTCCAAGCACCTTGAGCATGCTTGGTTGGCTGATAATGCGCCACACTGACACCGTCTTCTTGTAATTCTCGTTTAACAAATTTGTAGTAAGCAGTCATAGCTATCCTATATTTGGTACTTTCATCTGTATTTTTTATTTAGGCTTGTACTTTCTATTAATGAATAAGCTCTTGTTTTCTTAGCGTGAGAATACGGCGAGCCTTTTGTATGAAAAATAATAAACAGACCATGACTACTGCGAGCATCGCGTAGAAAAAGCTTTTTTCTGCCATAAACTTCATGATATTCATAAACAATACGAAAACCACTGCTGCCATCACTAGCATGTTGAGTTTTAGTTGCTTATCGACTTCAGCGAGCGTGGCCTCTGCCAATACAAATCTGGCTTTTGGTTCTTTCATGCGACCTTATCCATATCAATGATGGTTCATACAAATACAAACACGAATATTAGTTACTTACCAACCTGAGTAACAGGTATCCGCAACGCTTTCGGCAAACTAAACGTCACATTTTCTTCAATACCAGATAGCTCACTAGGTAGATCGCCACCCCAGTCTTGCAACTGTTGCAATACTTCTTGGATCAACACTTCGGGCGCGGATGCACCAGCGGTCACGCCTATACTCTGCACACCATCTAACCAACGCTTGTCCATCTCACTGGCATTATCGATTAAATACGCTCGGCAATTCATACGCTCAGCCAGCTCACGCAAGCGATTGGAGTTTGATGAGTTTGGCGAACCAACTACCAAGACTACTTCACAGCGACTGGCCAAATCTTTTACCGCATCTTGGCGGTTCTGTGTGGCATAGCAAATGTCGTCTTTACGAGGGCCTTGGATACTAGGGAATTTTTCACGCAGCGCATCGATAACGCGAGCAGTATCATCCATTGACAAGGTTGTCTGAGTCACAAATGCCAAGCGTTCAGCATCTTGTACAGTCAATGCAGCCACATCACCTTCATCTTCGACCAGATGAATCTGCCCACCATGGCGACGGTTGAAACGCCCCATCGTGCCTTCGACTTCCGGATGTCCTGCATGTCCTATTAACACGGCATCCATGCCATCTTGCGCAAACTTTGCCACTTCGATATGCACTTTAGTTACCAAAGGGCATGTTGCATCAAACACCGTCAAATCACGACGCTCAGCCTCATCTTCAACTGCTTTTGAAACTCCATGAGCGGAGAAAATAACGATGGAGCCATCTGGCACTTCGTGAAGCTCTTCAACAAATACCGCACCACGATTGGCCAAGTCTGACACCACAAACTTATTATGCACAACTTCATGACGGACATAAATAGGCGGCTCGAAACGTGTCAATGCTTCATTAACAATCGCAATTGCACGGTCCACACCAGCACAAAATCCACGGGGATTGGCAAGATAAATTTGCATAAAAAGGCCTATCATTGGATAATTTATAGTTAAAACGTATTTTTGAATTTTTTATTCAAAAGTTGGGGCGAAATCAATGCTCTACTTTAGCATAATTTGCTTTTGTCGCTCTCTAAAATAGCTGTCTACTCATAGCAATATTTTATAGGCAAATCTCAGCATGCTTACGACATATTGCAAAACCAGCTTTAACTTGTATAAAAGCAGTTTATAATAATGCATCTATTATAATTTCTATCGCCATACATGATGGCGTTTTTTATTTTTTCCAGTCTTTGTTTTTGACTGAGGCACTGCTTAACTTTTTATCAACACGCATTTATTACAATACATTTTACGAGTTACTAAGACACCTTCTATTAGGATAAATTGTATGACAGGTTCATTATTCATCGTTACTGCCGCTTCAGGTACTGGCAAGACCTCACTGGTCAAGCAATTGCTTGCGACCACCAATGACTTGACTGTCAGCGTCTCTCATACCACTCGCGCACCACGTCCAGGCGAGATTGATGGTCAGCACTATCATTTCACAGATACCGATAGTTTTACCAATGGTATCAATGCAGGTCTATTTCTAGAGCATGCTGAAGTATTTGGTAACTATTATGGCACGTCAGAGGAAAGTGTTCGTACCCAGCTAGCGGCGGGTATTGACGTTATTTTGGAGATTGACTGGCAAGGGGCGACGCAAATCAGAAATATCTTTCCCGATGCCATTATGGTTTTTATTCTACCACCTAGCATTGCGACATTACGTCAACGTCTCTCAACCCGCGCGCAGGATTCTGTAGAAGTTATAGAGCGCCGTCTAGCTGGCGCGGTCACCGAAATGACACAATATGTGAATGCCGACTATGTAGTGATCAATGATAATTTTGATGTAGCCTTAGCTGAGCTAAAAGCCATCATCGTGGCCGACAGGCAGACACTTGGTCGTCAGCAGCAGCGCTATCATCGTACGATTAGCAACTTGCTAAACGCTCAGGTAGAAGAGTAAACTAAGCACAAGCAGCTAATCTCGTAAGTAGATATAAAAAGCAACTACGCGACTTGGCAAAAAATGCTATAATATTTAGCTATCCCCCTTTATATTTTTGATATTATTTTTATTGAGTGGCGGGCAAGGTCCGTTACTAATAAAAACAACCGAGGTAGCTATTTATGGCACGAGTGACGATTGAAGATTGTTTGGATAATGTTGATAATCGCTTTGAGCTAATTTTGGTCGCAAGCAAACGCGCCCGTCAATTGGCCAAAGGTATTGCCGAGCCGTTGGTTGACGTTGATAACGACAAGCCTACAGTATTGGCATTACGTGAAATTGCCGCTGGCAAAATCACACGCGATATCCTAAATCAGCCAGAGCATAATTTTGCTACTAGCTCATTAGATTTAGCATTGTCAGGCGACCACAGCTTCTAATAAGCTGTTTTGATAAGATGTATTTTATAAAGCCAATAGTTTTTTTATAAAATAAATACACATCTTGATCAACTATAGAGACCACAGCATAGGCTGTGGTTTTTTGGTTGTAATAATAATGCATTGGCTATTTTGGTCACCATTTATCTCCAAAATAGACCACTGAGTGAAATTTTTTCATCGCCTACACGCTTATCAGTTGACATTGAAAGCGATTTGCGATTAATTAGAGAATGGCGTACTCATCCTTAAGTTTTGTATGGTAGGTCATTATTTAGCCTCCATTTGCTTCGGTAAGTGGCCCAATAAGTAGGTCATGGAAAATAGGATCATTATTTTATGAGTCAAACCCTACCCAAACTCAGTCATCACCTCGTCGATGATGCTCAATATAATTTACTACGTTCGGTAGGTTATCTCACTGCTGCTGAGCGCCGTGATATTGTTGATGCTTGTGAGTTCGGAGATATTGCGCACATTAAAGACAAGCGCAAATCAGGGGAACCTTATATCACGCATCCAATCGCTGTCGCTGAGATACTAGCGGGCTTTCGCTTAGATCGAGATACCATCATTGCAGCAATCCTGCATGATACGGTCGAAGACACCGAAGTTAGTGATGAGCAAATCAAGCAGCGTTATGGTGAAACTGTATCAAGATTGGTCGATGGTGTGACCAAGCTAAAGTCCTCTTCACATAACAAGCAGCAGAATAAAGCGGCCACCTTTCATAAAATTTTAACCGCCACTCTCGCTGATCCGCGTGTACTCATTATCAAGCTTGCTGACCGTCTACATAATATGTCTACGCTAGACGCGGTACGTCCTGAGAAGCAACGCACCACAGCTCAAGAAACCTTGGATTTTTATGTGCCATTTGCCCGATTAATGGGTCTGAATGATATTGCTGACTATATCGAAGTATTGTGTTATCGCAATTTAGACTCTGATATGTACAACAAGCTGTCTGATAAACTGTTACAACATGGGCTTGGACGAAACTTTCAAAGAGAGTCGATTCATCGTTATTTGAGTATCGTGCTAAACAACTTGGATCTCAATGGTCTGGTCAAAGTCTTAGACAATCGTGTGGTCATATATCGTCAGTTTTTCCGCAATCGCGGTGAGATTAATGCGCTACTACGTCACTATGCGTTTGAAATCGTCCTCGACAATATCGAAGCCTGCGACAAGCTAGCCTATTATCTAATCAAAAAATATCAGATTGATGATACCCATATTGCGGATAATATTCGTCGTCCGCTGCCAGGTGGTAACCAATCCCTCACCCTCATCTATGAGCGTGATAATGACGTGGTAAAAGTTACTATATTGACTAAGCAAATGCAGAGCGCTGCAAGACTTGGGGTCATCGGCGCAGAGCACGCATCTGATGTCAGTCAGTCGGTTATCCAAGCGTCATTGCGCAACATGAAGGATTTGGTCGATGAAGACAATCTGAATGAAAACAGTCCTGATTTTTCAGCAGCAGTCTCTACTATTAATGAGCTGATGGATTACCTGCACTCTAGTAAAATAATTTGCTACAGTCCTCAAGGGCGTGCTTACGAGCTTCCACAGGGTGCAACGGCGCTAGATTTTGCCTACGCGGTCGGGCCTATGATTGGTAACGTTGCCGTTGGTGCAAATATCGATGGTAAAGCTGCAAAGCTCGGTACCGTGGTAAAAAATGGACAGTCCGTTGAGATAGAAGTGAACAGCCACTCAGAACCAAAAGCTGAGTGGTTGGGATTTGTAGTGACTAACAAAGCCCGTGAAGAGATTTTACGTTGGTTCAAAGATTTATCTGTCGCTGACAAACAACACCATGGCAGGCAAGCATTAGATCGTGCGCTCAGAACGCATCAGAAAAGTTTTGATGATTTGACAGATGCTGATTGGAAAGACCTGACTGAATGGCGCGGTCTGACAGAAAAAGATGCGTTATTTGAACAAATAAGCTCAGGTACGCTACTTCCTCAGCTAGTCGTGACACGTTTATTTAGCGATGAGCTGAGCGATCTACAGGCAAAAGTACATAGCGACGACATGACCCAACCGCAACAGCTGATCGCTAATGCTGCTGGCGTCGAGCTTGATTTTGCCAATTGCTGTCATCCGATATATGGCGATCCTATCGTAGGGCATTTATCGCGTCATGGTTTGGTCGTTCATCGACATAAGTGTTTCTCACTGGACGATATCCGCAAAGACAATCCTTATCAGGTGATCCAATTACGTTGGCGCAATGACAATGCAGTCAAACAAGGCGACATCGGTGAGCACGATCTAAAAAACAGCGGTAAGATTCGTTTTCCTGCTTATTTAAAGCTCTCAATTGCGCTTAGTGACGAGCAAATTAGTGAAGTTATTTATCACTTACGCCAGCTCAATATGGGGGTTGAAACCGTTGATGTTCGCAATACTGATACCATCATTCATATCGTGGTACGTAGTCGCAACCATTTAGCACAGGGTATCCGTGAACTACGCTCGCTGCTAGGTTTCCCTAACATTATACGGTTATATCAATTATAATAAGCTGATTTGCATCACTGATATAGTCGTGATGCAAACAGCTAAAATAGAACTGCTATTCTAGTAGCCATGAATCACTCACATAAAATATAAAAGGGACACCCCATGACTCGTCAAACCATCCAAACTGATAAAGCACCTGCAGCGGTCGGCACTTATTCTCAAGCTGTAAAAGTCGGCAACACTGTTTATATCTCAGGTCAGCTTGGTTTTGATCCTGACACGATGGAACTAAGAGAAGGTTTTAAAGCACAGGCTGAGCAAGTATTTGAAAACATCAAAGCTATCTGTGAAGCAGCTGGTGGTAGTCTAAATGACGTGGTTAAATTCAATGTATCTTTGACTGATTTGAGTGATTTTGCTGTCTTGAACGAAGTGTTTGTCGCCAATCTAAGCGAGCCATATCCTGCCCGCGCTGCCGTCCAAGTAGCTGCTCTACCTAAAGGTGGCGTGGTAGAAATTGAGTCTATTCTTTATATCGAATAAGACAATATTGAATGCTTAGTATTAAGTGCTAATTTTAGCAACAGCCTATAAGTCATATCACAATAAGCTTAGCATCATGCTAAGCTTATTGGTCTCCGTTCTATTATTCTGATCTCATATTCACCTAATAAGACTGCGAAGCCGTTTATGTTGGTACAAGTTGCTCTGCCCGTTCCCCTTTATCGGGTGTTTGACTATAGCTTACCAGCTGATATGCTTGCTTTGCCAGACAGTGCGATACCGCAAATCGGCAGCCGCGTTGAGGTTTCGTTTGGTCGTCAGACTCTGATTGGTATTGTAATTGCTCATATTTCACAAGACGATAGCAGCGTACCTGTCAATAAAATCAAACCTATTAATAAATGTCTAGATGCTGAGCCTATTTTGGACTCGGACATGCTCAAGCTTGCCTATTGGCTGGCGTGCTATTACCACTATCCGCTTGGCGACGTGTTAGCAGTTATCCTGCCAAGCCTTGTCCGTCAAGGCAAACCATTAGACTTGCTGATTACCCATTGGCGCATTTTGCCTCATATCACTGATGATGATTTTCGAGCCAATGCTAAAAAACAAAAGCAGCAGTTCGACATGCTAAAGCTACATGGTCAGCACGGCGCAAGTGAAGATGTATTGCTACTAGAAGGTATGCAACGAGCATTTTTAAAGACGCTAGAAGATAAAGGGTTAGTCGAGCGCTATATTCAGCCAAAACAAGCACCTACTCCAGTCAAACTGGCAAAAATGCCACTTGATCTCAATAATGAGCAGAAAATTGCTGTCGACGCTATTATTGCTGCACACGAATCCGATACTTATACTGGTTTTTTGCTCAACGGCATTACTGGGAGTGGTAAAACCGAAGTCTATCTGCAAGCGATGCAAGCTGTATTAGAGGCTGGCAAACAGGTGTTGATTTTGGTACCAGAGATTGGTCTCACACCGCAAACGCGGGCAAGATTTGCCAGTCGGTTTGCCGCCCATATTGTGCTATTACACTCTGGCATGACTAACACTCATCGCTTACAAGGTTGGCAAGACTGCCGCACGGGTCACGCACAAATCGTGATCGGTACACGTTCGGCTGTGCTATATCCCTTTGCAGATTTAGGCCTGATTGTCGTTGATGAGGCGCATGATGGCTCGTATAAGCAGCAAGACACATTGCGTTATCATGCCGCTGATGTCGCTCTCTATCGAGGTTTGCAGTACAAAATCCCAGTGATACTTGGTACTGCTACACCTTCCCTTGAGCATTTAAAACTGGTCGATGATGGCAAACTAGCAGAATACCAACTGCTTACTCGTCCGGGCAATGCCAAACCTGCAACTATGCAACTGATCGATGCTCGCTTGCAAAGCACCCATCAACAAGCACAAGATGACGGTGCGCGCTATGATACAGGGCTGACGGACGCCATGATCGGGGCGATACGGCAAACGCTAGAGGCCGGTGATCAAGTACTAATATTTTTGAATCGTCGTGGCTATGCGCCTGTTCTCTTATGCGAGGCTTGTGGCTGGCAAGCTGACTGTCCGCGCTGTGACGCGCACCTGACCGTTCACTATAATAGCCAAGCTCAGCGAAACAGTTATTCAAGCAACTCTTATTTGAAATGCCATCATTGCGACTGGCAAGCCTATATCCCTACCGTATGCCCTGATTGTGGTAGTCAAAATTTGGATGCCAAAGGCATGGGAACGACAAGGCTCAGCGAAAATCTACACGCAATCTTTGCTAATCCTCAAACTAGCAAAGAGCTCTATCCGATTATTCAAATAGACCGTGATACCACAAGACGCAAAGACAGCTGGGAAAATATTTACGAGCAAATTAATAAAGGCAACCCGGCCATATTGGTCGGTACACAGATGGTCGCCAAAGGTCATCATTTCCCTAATGTCACGTTGGTTTGCTTACCCAATGCTGATCGCGGATTTTTATCAGCAGACTTTCGCTCACCAGAGCATACCGCACAGCTCATGATTCAGGTGGCAGGCCGTGCTGGTCGAGGTGATAAAGCTGGCCGTGTATTGATTCAAACGTTGCAGCCTGATAACGAGTTATTATTAAAACTGGTCAAAGACGGCTACTTGTCATTTGCACGTGAGTTACTGCAAGAGCGTCAAATGATGGGCTTACCTCCTCATCGACATGCTGCCTTAATACGCTGTGAAGGCAAAACATTGGCAGCCACCACTCAAGCGCTCAAGGATGCTATTGCGCATTTGCCGAATGCTCATAACCTCGCTGTTCTCGGTCCTATTGATGCGCCCATGAGTAAAAAGAACAGCCGCTACCATGCACAGCTTTTGCTATTGGCTAAAGATCGTCGTCAATTGCACCACGTGTTGGGACAGTGGTGGCAGCCAGTGCTTGCCCTACCAAGCGCTAAATACCTTAAGCTTACTTTGGACATTGATCCTGTCGGTTGGTAGTTCTCACTTAGTTCTCAACAAATGGGTGTATATCTTTCTACTCATCTCCTCATCATGTTTACTTCGTCGTTACAGCTTCTCATGCTTGGCTATGTTAAATTTATAACCATAAATGATATGCGGTAAAGGCTCTACGCCTACTCTACCTATAGCAAACATCACTTATTAGTAAACGTCATATCAGTAAATATCATCTATCGAACGCAATTATCAGCGAATTTGAGTATTATTATGAATCCAAATAATCCAAACTCTGACGAGCACAATCATAGCCAACCGCATGATAGTACGAATGTGCCTAAGTACGTTCGCGAAGATGAAGAAAATAACTACACTCAGGAAAACCAAGGCCATCATGATCATGATGAGCATCTAGAGCAAACAACCACAGCACGAGATACCAAAGGCTATCAGCGCACCTTGCTGTTCAGCTTTATTATCATTACTGGTTACATGTTTATCGAAGCCATTGGTGGCTGGCTCACTGGTAGTTTGGCTCTGCTATCTGATGCAGGGCATATGTTAAGCGATGCGATAGCGCTTGGTGCCACTTTAGTCGCATTTAAAATTGGCGAAAAAGCAGCTACCCATCAGAAAACTTTCGGCTACAAGCGCTTTGAGATATTAGTTGCCACGGTAAATGGCGCGACACTTGTCATAATTGCTTTGATGATTTTTTATGAAGCGATTAAACGCTTTAACTCACCACCAGAAATTGCAACCCAAGGCATGCTTATCGTGGCGACTATCGGTATGCTGATCAATATTCTGGTCGCTTGGCTAATGCACCGAGGTAGTCAAGGTGGCGAGTCACACAGCCATAGTCATAATCATGGTACAGATGATGCCCAAATCGCAGAGCAGAAACCTAGTAATGCAGAACCCGTTAACCTCAATATGCAAAGCGCCTATTTGCACGTATTGAGCGATTTATTAGGGTCAGTAGCTGCGATTATCGCTGCACTACTTATGATGGGTTTTGGTTGGGTATGGGCAGATGCAGTGGCATCAGTAATCGTCGCCGTGCTTATTTTAATCAGTGGCTACCGCGTCGTACGTGATTCTGTGCATATATTGATGGAAGGAACGCCTGCCAATATATCGCTAGTCGATGTGGAGCAAAAATTACTCGAAGACTTTAAAGTACAAAAAGTACATGACCTACATGTTTGGAGTATTACTAGTGGACTTAATGCACTCTCTTGTCACGTGGTGGTCAATGGTGAAATGAGTATCCATGAATCAAATATTCTAATTGCCAGTCTAGAACAAAGACTGCTAGAGCTTGGTATTCACCATGCTACTATTCAGGTCGAAAGCTCATCTCATCCGCAGAATATCTCACATAGCGATGCCTTGGTCTGTGATATTTCGGGACAAGTACCTGCTGGCAACAGTCATATTGGTCATAACCATTAACGATACATTTTCAGTTAAGTGATTGAATAAAGAAGTCAGTAACTTGAAACACGACCTAGAAAATACAAGTATAGGTATCTGATACTGATTCATACTAAAAGTTACGTGGAATTAAAACTAGAATCTAGATCACATTAAGACAGTCGTGATTTGCAACAAACTTTTGCTTTATTCCATTCAAAAAACTTAAGTCCAAATCGGCTTATGTGGTTATAATAACTATTATAAAGTTTTGTTTAGCACCCCAGTTAATTTTTATAATCATACTTTTTGGTATTTTCACTCTATCTATTGATGATATAACACTATGTCTAGACGCTCAGCACCCTTTGTCGCCCCAGACTATATCGATGATCCTGCATCAAAAGATGGCAAAAAACATGCCAAAGTTTTGTTGTCAACGCTGCAAGAAGACATTGCAAACTTTCGTAATGAACAGTTTCCACCTGATATTTTGTGCCAGATTCGTGATATGCCTATTTATGAAGGCAACTTAGCCGAAGTCCAAACCTATCAACAACGTTGGCAAAATCTGCTTGAGCGTGCAAAGGATTTTTATCCAGCGGCCAATATGCCGCCTGACTATCTACCGCTCCCTGCCAGCCTTGAAATACCGCAATTCATCTATCACGTTCAGCGTCTACACTTAACTAAGACACGCGCTAAAGAATCCAAAAGCTTTGGGTCAGTAGGTGCTCTGACCGATAAGTGTGGTCAATATACGGATGATGAAATTGAGCGTATGACAGCAGTGTTAGACAACGATGACGAAGCGCGACTGGTAGCGCATCGTGAATTTATCGATCTGCGTGCTTATGTTTTTTGTCGCGATAGTAAGGGCGAGATGCTAGAGCCTGAGCGAGTACGCTTTTACCGTACCGGTCTTATTGTACATGCTCTGCCTGACTTTAAGATTGTTGATAGTCGCCAGACACCGCGTAAACGCCGCAACGATGCTTATAATAATCCGCTTGCAGACAATGGTGTGTGGAAAATTTATCGCAAAAAATAATAGATACTAGCGCGATATCGTTTTAGCCATACTGATTTTAGTCACATTGATTTTGTATTTTGTATTTTGTATTTTATTCAAATTTTTAAGGAGCCCAGATGTTTGCTGCCGCCGCCGGCTCACCAAATCTCATGTTGCAAGCCACTATATTTTTGGGAGCAGCATTGCTCTTTGTCCCTCTCGGTAAACGCTTTGGTATTGCAACGGTTTTAGGCTACCTCATCACTGGACTTATATTGGGCCCAAGTGGCTTGGATGTGGCAGGCGACGCTGAAAGTCTATTGCACTTTTCAGAGTTTGGCGTGGTAATGCTGCTGTTTATTATCGGGCTTGAGCTCCAGCCTTCGCGGCTCTGGGCATTGCGCCGCTCTATATTTGTATTGGGCGGTTTGCAAGTCGGTTTAACTGGTACGCTACTGATGTGGCTCCTACATCAGTTTTTCTCCTTACAACTAGATACTGCCTTTATAGTTGGTTTTGGTTTAGCGCTATCCTCTACCGCATTTGTACTACAGATACTGACTGAAAAACAGCAGCTTTCGAGCACTCATGGTCGAGAAGCCTTCACTATCTTATTATTCCAAGATATTGCGGTCATTCCATTATTAGCAGTCATTCCGTTCTTATCAGGGGTGCGTGAACAAAGCTACGATTTGATTTATTTTGGTAAAGTATTTGCTGTCTTTGCCGGTCTGATTTTTGCTAGCCGTTATGTGGTTCGACCCTTCTTCAAATTTGTGGCTTCTAGTGGTGCGTCGGAACTATTGACAGCGGTCGCCCTATTTATCGTGATGGGCGTATCTATCTTGATGGGTCAAATCGGTCTATCAATGGCATTGGGTGCATTTCTGACAGGTGTGTTGCTCGCTGATTCCGAATATCGTCACGAATTAGAAGCCAGTATCGAACCTTTTAAAGGGTTGCTATTAGGTCTATTCTTTATGTCGGTCGGTATGCTTACCGACGTCAAACTCATTTTGGCAGAACCCATCTTCATTATTGGCTGCGCCCTCGCCTTGATGTTTATCAAGTTTGCAGTGATTGCAGGGATTGCCAAAGTATCGGGCAATCGCTGGCCTACCAGTATCCGATTGGGCGTGACCTTGGCTCAAGGTGGTGAGTTTGCCTTTGTCCTATTCAGTGTCGCCACTGCCCAAAATGTCTTGCGTCCTGAACTTGCTAATACTCTTAACCTTGTCGTTACCATTTCGATGGCGCTAACACCTCTGGCATTCTTATTGTTAGAAAAAGTAGGTGAGCCGTTATTTGCCAAGAGTAAACCGAGTCGCGAATACGATACTATTCCTGATCATGAGCATCAGGTCATCATTGCAGGCTTTGGCCGCGTCGGTCAGATTATTGGTCGTGTACTGCGCATGCATAATATCGAATTTACCGCCATCGAACGCTCTGCAAACCGAGTAGATTTTGTAAGAAAATTCGGTAACCAAGTCTATTATGGTGACCCAAAGAACCCCGAAATTCTACGAGCGGCAGGTATTCAAAAAGCGCGGGTGTTTATTCTTGCCATTGACGATTTAGAGCGTTCTATCACCACCGCTCAGTATCTTCGTAAGAATTATCCTGAACTGATTGTATTAGCAAGAGCGCGCGATCGTCAGCACTATTATCGTTTGCGTGAGGTTGGTGTGCGGCACATCTGGCGTGAGACTTATTTGTCATCTTTGGACATGTCACGCGAATCACTACAGTTATTAGGCATCTCACCAGAAAAAGCGCGAGAAACAGTAAAAACATTCCGTGACTATGATGATGACTTGATCGAACGCCAACAAGCTATCTACGATGATGAAGCTAGCATGATTGAATCCGCGCAATCATCAATGGCTGAGCTCGAAAGCTTGTTTGATGAAGATATTGGTAAAGCACGTAAAATGGATTTGACCGACTTTTATGAGGCGTTAAAAAGCCAAGCAACACCAGTTGAGGAAAAGGATGATACTGCAACGGATTCTAAGCATTAACCCTAAGCCGTGGCTCTCAGCACTACCAACCCCTACAAACACTCGTGAAATACAGCCCCTAATCAGCTATGCAGTTTTTAGGGGCTTGTTTTTTATTCAGTGAGCTGGTGCAATCCCAGTTATCATTGTCTGGTATATGATAAAAGACCAGCGTCTGCTCATTTAAATAGCGTAACGGAAACGTCACGTTCTGAATCGTTGCCACTACCGCACAGTCAGTTTCTAGCACGCCAGCGGCCTGAGTATCGACATGCATGCGTATCTGCTGCTGCTCGGTACTCAGGGGCAGATTTACTGGGCACTGCCCTGTCTGCTGATAAATCAACGCCACTCGGTTTTGAGCATTCTTTGCAATATCATAAGCGTCAAACAATACTTCATTTGCTTTTGGCTTGGCAATAATCGGTAAAAACTGCACCTTAATCACCAATAGCGAAAACGCAAAAAAACCAAACCCTAATGCTAATCCAAATAAGCTAACACGGCCCTCTCTTTGCAGATGCGCTTTCTGTGCTGCCTCATCTTGCGGATAGTCATTTATCGCATCAGCGATCTCACGCCTTGCCATTCGGTAGTAATACGCATCCGTCCAACGTGCCACCATAAACGACCAAAACAGCCAAATAACAGCAGCAATACCGATACGTGTTGCCATCTGATAAGCATCTGGTACATAGGACATCGCTATAAATTCAAAGGCGACTAGCACCAACGCGACATTAAGCTGAATAAAAGACCACCCTGCGACACTATAGACAATCGCATCCATATAGCGCTTGCGATATAGCAACCAAGGAAAAGTGATAAAAAACGCAGCCCAATGCCATTTTGGCGACAGATAACCTTGCTGATCAAACTGCTCAAAGCGTTTAAGGTAATAACGCTGGGTACGGTTACCGATGAACCACTTGTCTAACTGCTTACGTTTAGCAGGTGTTAACGACTCTTGATAAAATGGTGGCGGTGAATCTGTCTCGATAAATAACATGGCAACACGCTCTACTTACTGACTCTTAGAAAAAGCATTTAAAAGATACCATTATATGATAATGCCAAAACCCATGTGTAACATAGAGAAACCATAGCACCGATCAGCAAATACGCGAAAATAGGATTGTCCGTTCACAGTTGTATGGATTTGACTTATAATAAGCAAACATCACCCACCTAATTAAGCCTTACGAATCCTATGAGTCAACATTCTGATATCAATGACAACGTCAATAGTACCGATACTACTGATGAGCAAACCCTTAATAGCACAAGTGAGCCTATCGATATCGATAACAGCACTAGCCAAGAGATAGAGCCGACCTCTGACAAGCATATCCGCATCGTCAATACGTTTATGAAGCGCCGTACGCACATGAACAAAAACGCTGAGCTTGCATTAACTGCTCCAGAGTTTTCTGAGTATTTGGTCAATAACAGTTTTGGTGATGGCGATCTTACCGGTATTGATAACCTACGTACGTTATTTGCTGATAGCCCTAACGGTCCAGATGCGCCGCTTACGGTAGAGATTGGTTTTGGCTTGGGTGATTCATTTATTGAAATGGCGGCCGCTGACCCTACTCGTAACTTTGTCGGTGTAGAAGTGCATGAGCCTGGTATTGGTAAATGTGCTTATATGGCTGGCACCCAAAATTTGAGCAACGTAAAAATCATCAACGGTGATGCCATTCAATTGCTCAAGCAACTACCAGAAAACCATATCGACCGTATTCAGCTATACTTCCCTGACCCATGGCAAAAGAAGCGCCACTATAAGCGTCGTTTTGTCAGTCCTGAACGTATGACCATCGTCACGCGCAGCTTAAAACAAGGCGGCTGGTTCCATACAGCAACTGACTGGGAGCATTATGCATTTTGGATGGTTGAAGTATTGGATGGTTTCGCTGGACTGACCAACAAAGCAGGTACAGGTAATTTCACTGAGCGTCCTGACTTTCGTCCAATGACCAAGTTTGAGCGTCGTGGCCTCGACCGTGGGCATGGCGTCTGGGATTTGATCTATATCAAAGACTGATCAATACAGCTCTACTTTTAAGTGTTTTGACAAAGCGGCTATCTGATGTAGCCGCTTTTTTGTGGCCTTTTATAGGCTGTAGAAAATATTTCTAAAAATACTAGACATCCTATGCATAACTATGTCTGCTGATATCTTAAGTGTATATCTTGAGTCATACTCCTGACTTTTAATGCCTATAGTATGATTATGCATAAAAAAAGATAAATTTATAATTTGTGAAACATAGCGCTTATAGCGTTGTTTGTAGACAAAATAATACCTGTAAAGTAGTTAGAAACAAAATATAGAATCCGTTCCTCATACTAATTATCTACTTAAACTTATGTATTATAAGGCTTTACAGAGTTCTCCCCATAAGCTGTGGATAACCCTGTGCATAAGTCACTACTTGACAACTTTATAGCTAAGCAACTTAAAGGATAAGGTAAAATCGTTCATTTTTTGTACAATTTATAAAACCTTTGAAATCAATAACTTATATTAAATTCTTACACATAAAAAATTATTTTAAATAATTTCTAAAATAATTTAATTATTCATAATGTTTCACAATCAGTAAAAATAAGCCTTTTATTTGTTGTGGACAACTCCTAACTCTATTGACAAGCATAGTCATTATCAGGTTCAAAACAACAGCAACCTATCGCATCGTTTCTATAAGTTTTCAGCCTCATACCATACGACAGATAGTGTCGTCTAGCATCTCTCAACGCTCATTATAGTGCTTTGCTTTTGTTATAATTACCTTATCAAATCAACAGTGTTAAGAAGTTGAGTCAAGTAATCAGCACGCCAAGTCTGACTTAAAAACAAGGATCATAACAGTATATTACGGACTTATTTTTACTTCTCTCGCTATTTAATTTTACTGTATAGTAGAACGATACATTCGATACTACTACCTATACCAGTCACGTGACAACCTATTTTTCGATAAAACAGCCAAACAATAATTGCCGATTTCATAACAGTCAGTATGCGTTTGCCAAAAGTTTTAACAGTACCAATATTTTATTTATAGCATCAACTTAACTACCGAAAACAAGGAATCCAATATGGACGACAATAAAGCCAAAGCCCTCAAAGCGGCATTAGGTCAAATCGAAAAGCAATTTGGTAAAAACACCATCATGCATCTAGGCGATGACTCGGCCATTATGGATGTCGATGTGGTCTCTACAGGCTCTCTAGGATTAGACATTGCGCTTGGCATTGGCGGTCTACCAAAAGGCCGTATCGTTGAAATTTACGGTCCAGAAAGCTCAGGTAAGACGACAATGACCCTGCAAGCTATTGCAGAATGTCAAAAGCAAGGCGGTACCTGTGCCTTTATCGATGCTGAGCATGCGCTTGACCCTGTTTATGCACGCAAGCTTGGGGTAAATACTGATGATTTATTGCTTTCTCAGCCTGACAATGGTGAGCAAGCACTTGAAATCACCGATATGTTGGTACGCTCAGGCGCGATTGACATGATCGTAATTGACTCAGTAGCCGCCTTGACGCCACGTGCCGAGATTGAAGGCGAAATGGGCGACTCACACATGGGTCTACAAGCGCGTCTTATGAGCCAAGCCCTACGTAAAATCACTGGTAACGCCAAACGCTCTAACTGTATGGTGGTGTTTATTAACCAGATTCGTATGAAAATCGGTGTTATGTTCGGTAGCCCTGAGACTACGACTGGTGGTAATGCGCTGAAATTCTACGCCTCTGTACGTATGGATATTCGCCGTATTGGTGCGGTCAAAAACGGTGATGAAATCATCGGTAACCAGACCCGTGTCAAAGTCATCAAAAATAAAATGGCACCACCTTTCCGCCAAGCTGAGTTCGAAATTACTTACGGTGAAGGTACGAACCATTTAGCCGAAGTCATCGACTTAGGCGTGGAGATTGGAGCGGTTGGTAAAGCAGGATCGTGGTACAGCTATGGCGACGAAAAAATCGGTCAAGGTAAAGCCAACTCTGTGCTTTTCTTAAAAGAGAACCCTGCCATTGCCCAAGAAATCGAAGATAAGATCCGTGACGAAAAGCTTGGTACGAAGAAAAATAGCAAAGCCGACGAAACTGAAGAAGCAGAACAGGCTTCTGAACCTGTACAATAATGGTTTAACGCTTAACCGTTGTCAGTCACTATGATTCATTATGAAAATTAAAACCTTAGCTGAAATTCTAGCTGAGTCGGGTGCCGACTCAGCTAGTTCTGTTGATAGCAAATCAAAAAAACCGTCCAAGAATTCTCATACGAAAGAGTCTAAAAAACCAGAGAAATACAGTAAACGGACTATCCGTTCAAGTAAAGATGATTCAGTCACAAATGACGCTACTATTGATACAGCGTTTTTTGAAGACTCCTCTCCTAAGTCAAAGAAAACTTCTAAATCTAAAAAACGTAAAAAGCGTTTCCACCCAGCGGCCAATTTTACCGCTGAGCCTATTGATACCCCTACATATCAACCCCCTGAAGCGCAAACCATCAAAGAGATGCTGGCAGAAGTCAAACTCGACATTCATAATGACGAAATTAGTGATGGTTTGACAACTGGTTCTAGTGATAGCACTGAGCCACTATCCAAAAACTCAGAAAATGAAGCTGAGCTTTTTGCTATCAATGGTAGTGAAACAGACAGCCAAAACGATAACATACCAGCCGCGCTCAAAGCTTACTTACGAACCCCTGAACAAAAACAAGCAGAAATCGATGCGATCAAAGCAGAAAGTCGATTGCGTTGGCTCGCATTTTATTATTTATCACGCCGTGAATACGGTAAGGCTGAGCTAAAGCAAAAGCTGATCGACAAAGAACAAGACCCAGAGAAAATTGATGCCCTGCTCGATGAGTTTGAAGAAAAAGGGTATCAAAGTGACTACCGCACTACCTTAATGCTAATACGTGAGAATATCCGTAAAGGTCGCGGACGTGGTCGGATTAAACAAGAATTCTATCGTAAGAAGATTGCTATGCCAGGTAACATCGATGAGCTAATCGATATGGCAAATACTGAGTCTGATGAATTTAGCGAGTTTGTAGATAATGATGCAGACAACTTAGTAGACGGTGTAGATTGGCTAAAACTGGCGGTGATAGCTCGTACCAAAAAATATGGTAATGAGATACCAGTTGAGCAAAAAGAAAAAGCTAAGCAGCTACGTTTTTTACAGTATAGAGGGTTTAACACCGATATCTGCTTTGCAGCACTTAATCATACTACAGAGTCGTTAGACGAGCGATTTTAAGGGCTTACTATCGCTATCACTGTCGCTGCCAAACGGTATTTATCGACAGTCATACTCTTGTGATAGACATAAAAAAGAGCACGTTATATAACGTGCTCTTTAATCAATGCTACAAGTCATTTTAATCTACGTAGTTTTAAAATATGCAGTTAGAAATTTTCGAATTTTAAGCTATTAAACTACTTGAACAAACTATTTAAAATTGCCAAGACGGCTAGATAACTGGCTAATGATTTGATCTATCTCTTCATTGGCCTCAGACTCATTATCCAGATTGCCATTAGGGGTTAGCTGATTCATTACCTCAGGCAACAGCTCAGCAAGTCCCTGTCTTACCTCAGTTTCATTAGCACCAGTATGAGCGGCTACTTGCTGAATTTCGTTTTCGTCAAACAAACGGTTGATTTCATTTGGATCTAAATTATCGTTTGCTTCGTTATTACTCATCCAAGAGCGCGCTTGACCTTCATAGCCCATACCAGTGATTTTCGACAATGCCCCGCTCAAACCACCATTACGTTTGATCCAGCTAAGTACCATAGGCATCAATGCTGCAACGAGCATACCTTTACCACCAAACCTACTATTAGTACGCTGACCACCTAATACACTACCTAAAATATCACCGAGTCCGCCAGCACCTGAACTCATACCACCGCGCTGACTACCGCCCGTGAGACCACCAATGATGTCATCTAAGTCAAAACCATTATCTGCTTGACGACTATTTTGTTGAGGGCTATAACCACCTACCTGACTGCCACCGCCCAACACACTACCTAAGATATCACCTAGTCCACCAGTCTGCCGTGTTTCAGTACGTTGGTTAACTGGATTGCGCTGAGCGTCGTCTGGATTCATTGCACTACGTGCCACTTGGCTCACTAAATTCCCTAATAAGCTCATTATCTATTCCTCTTTTTATCGTATTGTTTAGTACAAAAATACTACTAAAATTTATAAAACCTCATATCTGCCTATATGTTCTTTAATAACGGGACAGCAAAATTACGAGTTTTATTTTCTATTTTTAATATAACAGATTTTAATATAACAAACCTCTTTGCCCTTTGAGATAGCTATTTTGTTATGACGTGTAGGGATTTCTCATCGTAAAAGGAGAAATATAAGACCAATAAATACTCAGCTATCTAATATTACCCTTACTGATATTGGTTAAAATATTTAACTGTCGCCATTGCTCGTAATTTACTTGGTCGCGAAATATAGTAGTCGAAAACGTTCTTTGATAAGGTTCAACGATATTGAACTCGATACTCATCGCCCACTGGTAGCGATTGATATCGATTAACTCTGCTTGCCATAACTCATCGCCGCGTCCCGTTCGTATCAGTAATTGCCATTCTTTATCGACACGCTGACTGAGCGATGGCTGACTAATATGTAATAGTATCGGTCTCGATATGATCAGATAACTTGCAACTGCTGCTGAGACTATTAAGATTAGTAAATACTGCCATAAGGCCAAAGATGCAAACCATGCCAATATCATCATAACGCTAGTCAAGCTTACATATAGCAGCGTGCGTAAATAACTGGCAGGCGTGATAGCTGTATCAATACGTAGCGAGGTTACTGGCGTCATATAAGCGTACCATGGGAAACGTTAGATATTATGCCGATCCATTCTTTAAGAGCTAAACCAAGTCTTTGGTATGGCGCCATGTTTTTATCTTATTGACCAACGCCCAGATGTCATCCTCTTCTGGACGATTTTGATTAGTAAAGTAATCAAGCAAGTCTGGGTCTTCATGAGTCAGCATTTCTGCAAATGTTGCTTGCTCAGTAGCATCTGCTGTCAGATATAGCTCTTTGACGTAAGGATCAATATAAAAATCCAATTCTTTTAATCCGCGGCGAGCTTGATAAATGATACGGCGCTGTTCATTGGTTGGTTCTGGCTGAGTTGTGCTTGTCATAGATTTACTCTTATTAAATGGGATAGTCTTGTGGGTTTAGATAGTTTAGAAATAGATGTTAAGCATAGCGTATAGAATATTTATAGGCTAAAAATATTATTGCTCATCTGCATATATAAAGCGACATTAACAACGATGTGCTGACAGTTGACTCCATAAGGCCACTGCTTGCTGCATCATCGCCACATTATGCGTACGAATGATACTTGCGCCTTGTTGTACGGCTAACAGTCCAGCTGCCGTTCCTGCCGAATCACGCTCTAGCGCTTGCGTCGTACTCACAGCTTCAGCTCCACTTTTGGTCAATACTTCTGCTAAAAACCGCTTACGAGAAATGCCAAACATCATTGGCAGTCCTAATGTTTGCAAGCTGCTCAGCTGGCTTAATAATGCGCAGTGATGCTCATAGTTCTTAGCAAAACCAAAACCTGGGTCGATAATGATATTGCTTTGTTTGACGCCGATGCTAACTACTTCGTTAATACGGTCAATCAGCTCTGTACGCACTTCATCGATCACATCGTCATATTGCGCCAAATTATTCATTGTCGTTGGCTCACCGCGCATATGCATTAGCATAACAGGTATATTAAGCTCAGCCGCCAGCTCTGCCGCACCCGTACGTTTTAGTGCTCGTACATCATTCCAAATGTCAGCACCTTCATTAAATGCTGCCTGCATGACTTCAGGGCTGCTAGTATCAATCGATAACCAAATAGCATCACCACAATACTTACGGATGGCTCGAACCACTGGCACAACTCGTTGTATCTCATCATCAGTCGCCACAGTTTGCGCATTTGGACGAGTAGATTCACCACCGATATCGATAATAGTAGCGCCTTCATTTATCATCTGCTGACAGTGCGCAACGGCTTTATCTACTGCGTTAAACTGCCCACCGTCTGAAAACGAATCTGGCGTTACATTCAAGATGCCCATGATATGTGGCTGTGACAAATCTAAGGTCTTATCACGGCTAGACACTTGGTAGTTGGATAAAGGTTGGAATAATGACATGAATAATCCATCGCAAGTAAAGTTTATAATGCAGTTTTAATTATTGTTATCTACGCTTATGATACCAGTAAATCTTATAGGGTTCTAAATCCTTCATAAAATGATGACAATAAAAAAGCCCTTTATCATAAAGGACTTTTTATAAAACATGAATATGCTAGCACTTACATCGCTGGTAGTGGTGGCGGTGTAGCACCCGTTGTTTTAACGTCGTTTTTCGACAAGTTTACTTCGTTATGCTGATAAACTCTTGGTGGACGTGGTTCTTCACCTGCTAGAATATCTTGCAGTTGGTCACGATCAATAGTTTCCCAGTTCATCAGCGCATCAACCATCGCATGCATTTTGTCTTGGTTGGCTTCAATCAATTCACGAGCAATATCATACTGCTCTTCTAGCATACGACGCACTTCTTCATCAACCTTCTGCTGAGTAGCTTCAGAGATAGTACGACCACCACCGCCGAAATATCCTTGCGAGTTGTCATCATCTTCATACACCATGATACCAAGTGCATCAGACATGCCGTACTTCGTGACCATCGCACGCGCCATTTTAGTAGCACGTTCAAAGTCGTTCGAAGCACCCGTTGACATTTGATTGATGAATACTTCTTCGGCGATACGACCACCGAACAAAATAGCAATGTCGCTCAGCATTTTCGACTTATACATACTGGTCTGATCATGCTCAGGCAACTGCCAAGTGACACCAAGGGCAAAACCACGAGGCATGATAGTAACTTTATGCACCGGATCTGTACCTGGCAATAGCTCAGCTACTAGCGCATGACCCGCTTCATGATATGCAGTTGCACGGCGCTCTTCTTCGCGTATCACCATGGACTTGCGTTCAGGACCCATATATAGCTTGTCTTTTGCATCTTCAAAGTCATTCATATCGACGCTGGTCTTGTTGCGACGCGCGGCGAACAATGCAGCTTCGTTTACAAGGTTGGCAAGCTGTGCACCACTGAATCCAGGCGTACCACGAGCAAGAGAACTGGCATCTACACTAATTGTGTTTGGCAGTTTTTTCAAATGGACTTTTAGGATTTGCTCACGACCTTTGATATCCGGCAAGCCTACTTGTACCTGACGGTCAAAACGACCTGGACGCAATAATGCCTTGTCAAGTACGTCAGCACGGTTGGTAGCGGCAATGACGATAACGCCTTCATTACCTTCAAAACCATCCATCTCAACCAATAATTGGTTCAATGTCTGCTCGCGTTCATCGTTACCGCCGCCCATACCGGAACCACGATGACGACCAACTGCATCAATCTCATCGATAAAGATGATACAAGGCGCACTTTTCTTTGCTTGTTCGAACATATCACGGACACGTGATGCACCAACACCGACGAACATTTCAACAAAATCAGAACCTGAAATTGAGAAAAACGGCACTTTAGCTTCACCAGCAATAGCTCTCGCTAACAAGGTTTTACCTGTACCAGGAGGACCTACCATCAAGATACCACGAGGAATCGTTGCACCCAGTTTGGTAAATTTGTCTGGATCACGCAAGAATTCAACTACTTCAACGACTTCTTCTTTAGCTTCTTCACAACCAGCCACATCTTCGAAGTTAACGTTGATTTGATCTTCGGTCAGCATTTTCGCTTTTGATTTACCAAAGCTCATTGGACCGCCGCCTTTACCGCCAGCGCCGCCCTGCATATTACGCATAAAGAATAAGAACAGACCAATAATCAATAGAATTGGGAAGCTGGCTATCAGTAATTGCATTAATACGCTTTGGCGCTTTGGTGCAGTTCCTTGAACTTCGACTTGGTTCTCACGTAGCATTGGCATGAGCTGGTCATCTGACACAGCTGGTCTAATGGTCTCAAAAGATGAGCCATTTTTCTTTTCGCCGGTGATCTGTTCGCCGTCAATTTCGACACTGGCTACTTGGTTTTCTGACACAGCGGTCACAAACTCAGAGTAGTTAAGGTTATCTGGCTCAGATGATTGATCAAAGCCGCTAAACACCAGCACTAAAACGCCGATTACCACCAGCCACAATAAGGTATTTTTTACCATGTCGCTCACTAGTTATTCCCATCCCTTACTTATTGGTGTGTTTATTAAACACGTGACGTCTATAAACGTATTGCTCATTTTTAACGAATATCCCGATAATAAAAAGCTGCTAAATTAAACTTATATGATTTATAGGTAGCATAAAAATTGTTTTTATAAATAATCAGTATGAGATAAACATAGATATACGATCATTGAGCTTGTAAAACGCTTATTATCAGACGACTTTGCCTAAAACGTATGCTAAAAACAAAGGTAATATACCATGATATGTGGTGCTAACCCGCATAATTCAAGCAGGTTTCACGATTATTCATTTAACAATTGACGCAGCTTTTATATCGCGATAATAACACTTTATGGTGGTTTACCCTCACGCTTACAAGAGCAGCAACCTATTGATGTTAAAACTATTTAATCGCTATCCAAAACATCTCTTTTGAGCGTGGTCGTGACGCACCTGGCTTTATACTACGAATCTTACTAAAGTCCTGCTGCATCTGCTTGCGTAATTCTTGTGTACCCTCGCCTTGAAACACTTTCATAATAAGTGCGCCACCTTTTGGTAAGGTTGCAAGCGCGAAGTCCACTGCTAGCTCACATAAGTACATCATACGTGGCTGATCGATAGCACTGTTCCCAGCGGTATTGGGTGCCATGTCAGACAATACCACGTCGACTTGCCTATCACCTACTTCTGCCATAATAGCGTCAAACACTTCAGCTTCACGAAAATCACCCTGAATAAAGGTCACATCAGGCAAGGTATCCATCGCCAAAATATCAGAGGCAATCAAGATACCATCGTCACCTACCAATCGACCAGCGACTTGTGACCAGCTACCAGGCGCACTGCCCAAATCTACGACCGTCATGCCTTTTTTGATCAGGTTGGTTTTTTCATTAATCTCTAATAATTTATAAGCGGCACGGGCACGGTAGCCATCTTTTTGAGCTTTTTGTACATAATGATCATCAATATGCTCTTTCATCCAAGCACTGCTGCTCTTTGATAGTTTTTTGTTTTCGATACGCGTGGCCAAAATACCTGCTCCTATTGCTTTACTAAATCTAGCTGCTTTAATTGCTCTATTACTTACAAACTGATATTAATCCGTTGCGGATCATTCTAAATACGGTGTTAATCAGATTTTTTATTCATGGTTGGTTGCAAACTGACCAAATTCTATTGGTTAAATAACTGTTTTATAAGGCAGTAGCGTTTATAATGTACCAAACATTCAGTTTAACATTTTCGTCACGTAAAATCGTGCAAAATCCTGCTGATCTCATGCAAGATGGTCACAGATTATCTATAATGATCAATAACTGTTTTTGACAGTACCATTTTTATTTTTACCAACACTTAGGAATTCTATGCAACTCGATAACGCTACCATCAAACGTCTAAAAGGCATCGGTCACGAGCTAAAGCCTATCGTTATGATCGGCAACAAGGGTATTACCCCAACCATTACTGAAGAAATCGATCGCGCGCTAACAGATCATGAGCTTATCAAAGTGAAATTGCCTGCTGGCACGAAAGAAGAGCGTGACATCGTTGGCGCTGAACTTGCTAAAGCGGCTAATGCGTCTTTGGTTCACTCTATTGGTCGTATGGCATTATTACTACGTAAAAACCCAAATGCCAACCCAAAACTGTCTAACCTAGCACGTCACGCACAGTAATATGTCATGATAGACTGGCATTAAGTGACTGGCTTTTATGTTCACTTATATCATAGCCAAACGATAATGAAATACAAAGGCCGCGACGCTTCTTGCTCGCGGCTTTTATGTTTTCCGATAGTCTCGGTTATATTTACCATATAGTATTGGTGCCCTTAATCAGTATGATTTCTCTTGTTACTATCACCTCTTTATTATTACCGTTGAGACTTATCAATAATGAAACAATCTTTTAACCTCCGTCTAGCCAACGAGACGATAGCGAAAGACGCTCAGCAATTAGGTGTGTCTATAGAAGCACTAGAGAATATCTCTATCGAAGTAAGTGCAGAAATCATCCAGCAACCAGCTTTGCAACTAGTGCTGACCTATCAAGTGACTCTGCATAGCCAAATTCTAGCCAATCAATTCAATTGGCCAATATGGCAACAAACTCAAGTAAATTTCACTGATTATCTATGGGAAGAAACGTGCCTTGAATGTTTTATTGCTGGCAGTGAGGTTGATGGTAGTAAGGTTAATAATGAAGATATCGTGACATCTGACCAGATAGAACCTCACAAGACACCACTTCAGCAAGCAACCGCTTATATAGAGATTAATGCGAGTCCTGATGGTCGTTACGCTGTTTATCAGTTTGAGAGCTATCGTAACCCTGCGGCACTACCGCCAGTACCATTGTATGAGACCGACGGCACCACACGCGCATCTATTAATTGGCGTAACTGTAAGGAGCTAGCAGATAGATCAGGGGAGAACCCGTTATCTAGCACTCCAACGGTGGTGCAGACACCTGCTCATTATGAGCGTAGCTTTAGCCTTCCTATAACTCAATTGCCGAATCAACAATATGCTGTTGCAAACATGAGGATCGAACAAATACATCCTTGCGTCATCTTATGGTTTGGCGAAACTGATTTATACTTCGCGTCAGGCCATGCCTCTCCGCCTGATTTTCACAATCGCGACTATTGGCCAAATTTCGAGCTTTGATTTGGTTATATGAGCTGTACTCACTTAGGCGTCCCCTTTTCAAGCACAAAAAAAACCCAGTAATGTCATAAAGAGCATTACTGAGTTTGGAGAAAACTTTAGTCTTATTTAACTGATACCTACTTCATTTAACCGATGTTTATTTGTCAGCCATCGCAAGGTAGATACCACGATCTGATGCATCATCAACATACTGCGAGTCACGCCATGTCGTATAGCTGTAATTACCGCTATATGGGCTGATGCTGTTTTGACGGAAATCAGATACCCAATCATTGCCATCAAAAATCTGGATATGACCGTGTGGACGGCTTGACGTGCGGTTATAGACAACAACATCACCAACTTGTGGTGCCATGTCGTTACTGATCTTGGTGAAGCCAGCTTGGGCTAGCGTGCCACGAGAGGCGTACTGATAGGCTGAAGGGTTAGGCGTAAATTCATAACCTGCTGATTGTAATGCTTTACGTACATAGCGAGCACAGTAACCAGAGCTTCTAGATAGAGCGACGCGAGAGGCATTTGCTGCTGCAATAGCAGGAGCAGAGTTGCGGTCAGGTACACGGCTTGCTTGCTGCTGACGCTGTTCGTAAGACAAACGACTGGTCAGTGAAGCGAGCTGATATTCTTTTTGCTTAGCATGAGCGCTTAGGTTGTCAATTGCTTGACTGATCTCATCGTTGCTATATACATGGGCACCACTGTTAGTGCTATAGATGTTGCGACTAGAACCATAGTTCGCAGAAGTAGAAATATTTGTGATGGTATGACTCAAGGTATTATTTGGTTGAAAGGTTGTTTCGGCAGCACCACTCGTCTGTGCGATACCCATTCCCAATACTGACAAAATTAATAAAGCTTGTTTCATAAATTTACTACCTATTGTTAATACAAGTCTGCTCGTCATCCGTAACGAAGCATCAATTAATTTAGAGGATATAATCATCAAATAGACGTGATAAAATCCCTATTACAACGGTTCATTCTTTTCAAATAGTGACTAGTGCCAGTAGTACCTCCCACCTAGTCAACTATCTTATAAGCCATCTGCTATATATTGCTTTTAGCATGTCTGTTATGAGTATCGAGTTTGTCACCTATTAGATGAGTACTTACGATGTCAAAAAAACAACCTAATCGGCTTGCCCAGCTTATAGATCATCAAGCATTTGCTGGTAGCGCGCTACCTCAAACCCTTGCTAACAACATGCGACTATATATAGAAGCAACCAACGAGATAAAAGAGCTATTGGTAGACTGCCTACCTGAAGAAATACTCAACACCTGTTGGGTTGTAGGCTTAACACCTGAGCAGTTGATATTAAGTGTTAACTCAATGACAGCAGCAAATCATATTCGCTATTTACATAGCTCGTATTTGCAAATACTAACAGAGCAGTCAATTACATTTAAACAACTCAAGCAAATTCGCGTCGTTGTGGCTAAAAGCTCTGCCAATAATTATTCATCCAAACAATCATCAACATCATCACTGCACTTGCCAAATTCTCGTAAAGCCAATGAAAATCAGGCGCTTAGCCAGAACACAAAACGGACTATATCACAGGCCGCAGAGCATGTCACCACTGATGAAAATCTCAAAAAAGCTCTTTTGCGTTTGATTAATCATTAAAAATACCGACCATTAAATGTAAAGTTATGTAAATAAGAGCAGGTGATGGCATTGATAAAGATGGATTTTTGTAATGTATCAGATAAAAAAAATCCTCCGTTAGTTACATCCAGATCATGGATATAGCTAACGAAGGATTTAAAAACCATCTACAGCTTTGGTATTATATGCCTTAACAGAAAATTCATATAATCATATAGATAATATATTCAAAATATAGCATATTATATAAATGTAATTATGGGCTTCCTATGTAATATTGCGTAAATGTTTCGATACTTCCTGTATATTCCTGTATTTATCCTTCAATAACCAAATCATTAAGCGGTAAATACTCGATAGGACAGGTTACATTGTCATCAAAAGTTACAATTTCAAAGTTATCTTCGTTAGACAGTATTTCACGTACTAATAAATTATTTAGAGCATGACCAGATTTATAGGCATTAAAACGACCTAAAATTGGGTAGCCAATCAGATGTAAATCTCCCAAAGCATCTAAAATTTTATGACGAACAAACTCATCGTTAAAACGTAAGCCTTCGGCATTAAGTATGTTGGCATCATCGATAACGATGGCGTTTTCCATACTGCCGCCAAGTGCTAAGTTATTTTGACGTAGTGCTTCTATATCACGTAAAAATCCAAAAGTACGCGCAGTGCTTAATTGTTCGATAAAGTTCTGTGTAGAGAACTGCAACTGTGCATGCTGAAAGTTCTTATCAAATGCAGGATGATCAAAATCAATTTCGAAATTTAATTCATACCCTTCATAAGGACGTAGCTCTGCCCATTTATCTTCTAGCTTCACTCGTACTGGCCGTATAATTTTAATGAATTTCTTGGCCGCTTCTTGCTCACAAAATCCTGCATCTAGTAAGAGCGCAACAAAAGGCGCAGCGCTACCATCCATAATTGGTATCTCTGAAGCAGAGACACGAATCAATAGGTTATCCACTCCTAGACCAGCAATGGCACTAAGCAGATGCTCAACCGTGCCCACTCGCGTACCACCAAACACTAAGTTTGATGACATCATCGTGTCTTGTACTAAAAACGCACTCGCTGGAATTGATTGACTACCTTCTATGTCAGAGCGCTCGAAAACAATACCAGTGTCAATTGGCTGTGGATGAAACTCCAAGTCAACAGGCTGACCACTATGTAGACCAGTACCCGTAACGGCTATTGCTGTTTTTATGGTTCTTTGGTTCATGGTTGTCTTCTCACATATTTTGTTACAATTGACATAGTGTACCATTACCGACCCCTTATTCGCTATATATAAAAAGCGCTAATTTTCTTATCTCCTTGATTGATAACACTTATCGTCAACTTCCTATTGCTGATTTTTACTTTATATGGTCTATCTAATGCTATAAAAAAGTGAGACTCACATAATTTTCGACAGTCATATACATATAGATTACATAGAAAACTGTCATGACTTTTCTTATAGAAACGGTTCATCTTTCTTTAAACACAAAAAAACCAGCGTTGAAACGCTGGCTCTTTCTTACTTACAGTAAATTAGAATTACTATTTATTCTGTTGACGCTTTAAATAGTCCTGAATACTGTTTGTTTTCGTCTTAGGCTGCTCTTGAGGTGCACTTGCACTAGGACGTGCAACGCTATCTTGATACTGCTGAGCTTGAGACTGCTTCTGACTGTTTAAAGCGCTGGTATGCACATTAGGATCGACAGGTTGCGTGCTATTAACAGAAGGTACTGGCTGCTCTACTACTTCTGGCTCTTGACCTGCGTTTTCATCTAACGTTAAGCCAGTTGCGATGACAGTTACATGTAAGTCGTCACCCATTTTTTCATCAATCACAGAACCGTAGAAAATATGAGCGTCGTCAATATCAGTAATTTCTTCGACTATTGCACTGATTTTGCTCATTTCATCTAGTGACAATGACTCTGAAGAAATAACGTTAACCAGTAGACCTTTTGCATTTTCTAAACGCAAATCATCAAGTAGTGGTGATCTGATGGCTTTTTCAGTCGCTTGACGTGCACGATCATCACCGCTGGCACGGCCAATACCCATCATCGCATGACCTTTCGCAGTCATCGCCGTACGGATATCGTTAAAGTCAATATTGATCATACCTTCGCTAGCGATGGTTTCCGCAATACCTTGAACAGCATGCAGCAATACATCATCCGCTTTTTTGAAAGCATCTTGCATAGAGATGTTGCCGTATACACTCATCAACTTATCATTTGGAATCGTGATAATTGAGTCGACAAAGTTAGTCAGCTGCTCAATACCTGCTTTAGCAGCTTTGATACGCTTACCACCTTCGAATTTGAATGGTGTGGTCACAACCGCAACGGTCAGCACTTCCATTTCTTTCGCAATACGAGCAACAACTGGCGCTGCGCCTGTACCAGTACCGCCGCCCATACCAGCAGTGATAAACACCATATCTGAGTGCTCAAGCAATGCACGAATCGCTTCTTCTTCGCTCTCTGCTGCTTCACGACCCACTTCTGGATTTGCGCCTGCCCCTAGACCACGGTTCGTTTTTGCACCCAGTTGCAGTTTGTGCGGTGCAGTAAGACGATCTAGCGCTTGTTTATCTGTATTGGCACAAACGAACGTTACGCCTCTGATGCCTTGCTGTACCATATGTTCAACTGCATTACCGCCGCCGCCACCAACACCGAATACAGTGAAGCTTGCTTGGCCATTGTTTTGAAGCTGATTATCATCTGGCATGGTGTATTTTGACATAAAAAAGATTCTCCAGTTGCAGATAGCGTGTAAGTCGATACATAGTAACGCACTCATGTGGCGCGCTATCGACATACTATATATAAATGTATTTAAATAAAACAGGGTATGGCTAAAATCGATCAGTATAGACAATAATATGTCATTATCACTTAATACTTTATTTTTAAAACTAATTTATTCGCAATATTGCTCTATTTTTTTTGCTTAACTAACTTAGAGACATTCCATAATGTATGGATGCTCTAGATATGAGGTTAAACGAATCTATAGTATTTTCTTTAAAACATTTGCAAACCGTTGACCCGCACTCCGAAATACGCCTGATACTCGATTGTTTTGAATCGCTTCAGGTTCACTTTTTTCGCTACGGCGGAATTGCTCGCTCTGACTATATAACAATGTGCCAAAAGCCGTCTGATAAGCACGGTCATTCACTTGACTATTTAATAGCTTAAACGACTCATCATTATCAAAATGATTATAAGCACTGATAGCAGGATGAGTATTGGTCAGTACGACAGGCATTTTTAGTAGCTTTTTGGCAAAGGGTATCATACCTTTAATCGTACTACCGCCGCCAGTCAACACAATCCCTTTATCGATATAGCCTATCAAACCTGCTTCGTGTAATTGACGCGCTACTTCAGTAAATATCTGAACGTAACGAGCTTCAATAATACGTGCCAAGTTATAGATACCAATATTAATTTCGTCGCCCGAGCCTTGAGGCTTGAATAAAAAGAAGGCGCTTGGATCGACACTATTAACATCAGCTGTACCATGAGACTTCTTCAGCTTTTCAGCTTCAATCATGGAAATACCAAAATCAGCTGAAATATCCATTGTCACTTCATGACTGCCTGTTGCTATACAGTGTGTAAAAATCAACTTATTCTCTTTATACACACAAATGCTGGTCGTACTAGCACCGATATCTACTAAGCAAACGCCTTGCTGGCGTTCCTCAGTCATCAAACTATACTCAGCACTGGTCACTGCATCAAAAACAATATGATCAATGCCGACGTCACAACTTTGCAATAGTTTTTGGATATTCTGACGGCTGGCAACAGGCATCATCATCATGTGGTACATCACGGTGATATTGTGTGCCATCATTTCGATGACATCATCCACCATAAAGTCTTGCTCATCGACATAAATACCTTGCTGACAGCAATGCATCAAATAATAGTCAGATGATAAATCACGCGACTTTGCATTGGCCAATGCTTGTACCATGTCTTTGGCACGTACAACTTCATCTTCTACTTTGACCTCTCCAGCACTGTTTTTGCTAGATAGCTCAGGGGTCGCAAGCGTTAACCAAACACTATGTACACGGCAGTTAGCGGTGTCTTCTGCTTCTTGGATAGCTTGTTTGATAGCACCTTGCAGACGTTCACGATGCTTTATTTGACCTTGATAAAAATCGCTGTTTTTAACTTGTCCTACGCCCAAAATACGAATGTCTTTTGCAGAGACAACATTGCCTATGACGACATATACTGCCGTGGCACTTAGATGGACAACAACCAGATTTTCATTATTTTTCATGGTACCAGACAAATTATCGCTAAATAGAAGAGCAAGTGATGCTCTTCTATTAAATCATTAAAAAAAGCGTTACTAATACGCTATGATGTTGTATATATTTTCTTCAAACTAAATAAACCGTATTAGACCACATCGGTTATCTATAGATGTAGTGCTTACTTAGGCTATTCTGATTCAGCACTCTGTGTCACGTTCCAAGCGATGGTAAAGCCATTTTTATATCGTAAATCTACAGACTGTATTTCATTTCGACGCGTACTTAACTGATTGCCAAGCAGCTGGCTTAAATTCAGTAGTTTTTGCGCCGTATTTTCATTGTCTACAATCACACGTAATCCATTGTCAAAGCGGATTAGCCAAGTCATTCTCGGTGACAGAATGATATCTTCGACCTGCATACCAAGCGGTGCATACCAATCATTGACCTGCTGCATTTGTTGCATAATAACTGGCGCTTGAGACATCTCACCCTGTAAGGTCGCAAAACGTTCTTGTGTTAAATCTCTACTATCAGCAGGAACAAATACAGCGCCTTTTGCATCGACCAAACGTTCTGTACCAAAATTAGCAACTGCTTGCTTGGGTAATGCATTGATGACGATGCCGCGTTGCCAATCACGAGAGATACTCACTTGGTCTACCCAAGCTAAGCCCATCGTGATGTCGCGCAATGCTTGCAAATCAGAAGTAAAGAAGCTACTTACTTGTTGTTGTTCCATCACATCTTGCAATGAGCGATATTGAGCAGCAGACAAACCTTGATTACTGACATAAATATTTGCTGGCGGTGCATCACGTAACGCTTTGCCGCCCATCATTAATATTAGCACTAGCAAACCTAAGACCAGTATCATAAATAGATACTTTACCGTTGCCGGTATTTGGATCTTAGATTTTGGGCGACCGGCTTTATCACTCATCAAGTCAGTTACCTCGTTGACAGTTTGAGCCATAACGACCTTTGTCCCTATATTTGCATAAAACTGATCATGCTATTTATTGATATAAATCTGCGTATTTTTGGCAGAAGCTTATTAAGTCGATATGTTATCAAATTTTATTAAAAATATAGCTTATATACAGCGATTACGTTGATTTAAACGTAACATTTTTCTTAAATTATGAATAAGTTATCAGTTGTATTCACAAAACAACATAAATATCACCGAAATAGACCTATTCTTACAATATTAACGTATTTTATTGTTAAACAATAGCCAAACACTGACTAGCAGCAGCGAATTTACACAAGTTTACATGAAGCTGTGGTATAGCAGCTCTAGTGACACAAAGAGTCATCACTATCTGCTCAATTTAGTTGATTTGACAGTTATAGCGTTTGTGCCAAAATGTGCCAGCATAGTGCATCAAAATCTAATCCACGAGCTTTGGCCGCCATCGGCACCAAACTGTGACTGGTCATACCTGGTACGGTATTGATTTCGAGCAACCAAAAATTGCCTGCTTCGTCTTGCATAGCGTCAATACGCCCCCAGCCTTTTGCATCTACTGCACGAAATGCTGCAAGGCTTAAATCTTGCAGGTGCTTTTCATCAGCAGCGCTCAATCCACAGGGAATGTAATAACTGGTATCGTTACGATTATACTTGGCTTCAAAATCATAGAAGTTAGTAATGTCGGCAGGCTCAAGGCGAATAACTGGATAGGCTTCGTCATCGATAATAACAATCGTAAATTCGCGACCTGTAATCCAGCGCTCAGCCATTACCGCATCACCACATTCCACTGCAGTTGCATAAGCGGCAGGCAGCTCATCAAGATGATTAACCTTAGTCATGCCAATGCTTGAACCTTCATGAACTGGTTTAATGATAAGTGGCAAACCTAGCATGTTAACCACTTGCTGCCAGTCAGTATCAGCCGTCAATAATGCAAATGGTGCAGTTGATAAGCCGCAACCTTGCCACAGTTGTTTGGTACGTACTTTGTCCATACCTAGTGCAGACGCTAGAATCCCTGAACCAGTTTGCGGTATATCAAACCACTGTAATACGCCTTGCAACAAGCCATCTTCGCCGCCACGACCATGCAACACATTAAACACGCGGTCGAATTTGCGTAGCTCAGTAATGTCTTGATGCTTTGGATCAAAATGAGTGGCATCAACGCCTTGGTTTTGGAGCGCTTGTAATACTGCCGCACCACTGTCTAAAGACACGCTGCGCTCATTGCTACTGCCACCATAAATAACGGCTACTTTGCCAAACTGACTGGCATCTTTTACATGAGTCGTCGTGTCTACAGATGTATCATTGGTAGCTGTATTTTGAATGCTATTATTGTCTTTATTATCAGTTGTCATGAGGATCATCCCTAAATTTTAGCTTACTTAATATAAAGGTTATTGGCAGCCAAATCGATAGCAATCTGCCCGACATTACCAGCGCCTTGGGTAATCAGCATGTCGTTGGCTTTCAATAAACGCTGCATGACAGGTGCAAGATTGTCTTTATCAATAATAGTCGGTTCAACTTCACCGCGCAAACGGATACTACGCGCTAGTGACTTGGTATCAGCGCCCGTAATCGGACTCTCCCCTGCTGAATAAACATCTAATAATAATAGCTCATCAACGCTCGATAGCACTTCTACAAAATCATCGTAGCAATCACGGGTACGGCTGTAACGATGTGGCTGAAATAGCATCACTAAACGACGATCAGGGAAGCTTTGACGAGCGGCTTTGATGGTCGCATCGACTTCTTTTGGATGATGACCATAATCATCAATCAATAAGACATTACCATCATCGATATCGACAGAAGCGTGCTGCTCAAAACGACGACCCACGCCTTCAAATTTCTGCAAGGCACGCTCAATCGCTGCATCATCAACGCCTTCATCGGTCGCCATCGTAATAGCAGCAAGAGCGTTATAGACATTATGTGTACCAGGGATGTTCAACGTTAGGCGTAATGGCTCACGGTCACGGCGCAGTACGGTAAAATGAGTTTTGGTTCCTTCCGTTACCAAGTCTACAGCTTGCACATCATTGAACGGCTCTAGACCAAAGGTCAACACTGGACGACCGATATCATCGATCATTGCATATAGTTCAGGGTCGTCACCGCAGACCACTGCCAAACCGTAAAACGGCATATTTTGTAGAAACTGGATATAGGCGGCTTTTAATTTATCAAAGCTGTTCTCGTAGGTTTCCATATGGTCTTGGTCGATGTTGGTCACAATCGCCGCCATCGGATGCAATGACAAGAACGATGCATCAGACTCATCAGCCTCTGCTACCAAGAAACGGCTGCTACCCAATGCCGCATTTTTGCCTGACGCATTTAACTTACCGCCAATGACATAAGTAGGATCTAGCTGTCCCTCTGCCATCATTGTGGTGAGCAAACTCGTCGTTGTCGTTTTGCCATGCGCGCCAGCAACCGCGATACCATGACGATAGCGCATTAGCTCACCAAGCATATCGGCGCGGCGTACCACTGGCAGACGAGCTTCAAGTGCTGCTTTTACCTCAGGATTGCTACGATCAATCGCTGATGAAACAACTATGACGTCAGCATTGGCAATATTTTTAGAGTCATGGCCAATCGATATCTCAATACCAATTTGCTGGAGACGCTTAGTCACCAAGCTTTCTGCGATGTCAGAACCACTGACCTGATAGCCTTGATTGTTCATCACCTCAGCGATACCGCACATGCCTGAGCCACCAATACCGATAAAATGCAAATGCTGAATGCGGCGCATTTCTGGTATTTCAATCAAACGCTTAGGTAGAGCTTTCGCAGAGGTAGGCATAAGGATCTCTCTTTATTAAAGGTCAATAAAACTTAGTAAATTCAAATAAGGGGTATGAGCGACAGACTATAGCGCTTGCCAAATGATGTCAGCAACTTGCTTACTCGCACTACGGTTGGCCAATGCATGGCCTTTTTTAGCCATTGCCAAGCACTTCTCTCGATTGAGTACGCCAAGCTCGTCACTGAGACTTTTGGCAGTTAGCTCTGACTGTGGCAATAAAACTGCAGCATCATGAGAGGTCAACGTGCGCGCATTAGCCGTCTGATGATCATCCACTGCATGCGGTAGTGGTACAAAAATAGCGGCGATGCCGACGTTTTGAATCTCGGTCACGGTCAATGCACCTGCGCGGCAAACAATGATGTCTGCCCAGTTATAAGCTGCAGCCATATCATTGATAAAGGGCTGTACAGTAAACTGATGGTTGTTTAGGTTTTGTGCGCTATAAGCTGCTTGCGTGGCTGCTTCATTGTTGCGTCCACACTGGTGTAGGACTTCAAATGGTTGATCTAGTAATGCTAATGCTTTTGGTACTGTATCATTTAATACCTGAGCGCCAAGTGAACCGCCGACTACCAACAGTTTAAGTGGTGAACTGTCATTTACATCGTAGCGTATGGTTGGCTCTGCGACACCAGTAATGGCATTACGTACAGGATTGCCCACTGTCTCAAGCTTGGCATCTTGCTGACTATCGGCAAAGGTATTTTCAAACGCTTGTAAGGTTTTGGTCGACAGTTTAGATAGGTAGCGGTTACTCATGCCAGCGATGGCATTTTGCTCATGGATAATCAAAGGCGTATTAGTCATACGCGCAGCGATACCGCCAGGTGCAGTGACATAACCACCGAACCCAACGACCACGTCAATCTGATTACTGCGAATCACTTTTACGGCTGCCATCGTCGCAGCTAGCAGAGTCATTGGTAGCTTCAATAATCGACCAACACCTTTGCCACGAAGCCCTTGCATATTAATAGCATGAAAGGGATAACCTGTCGGCTCAACCAAACCATTTTCCATACCGTTTGGCGTTCCCAACCAATGAATCACCGCACCGCGCTGGGTCAGCTCGTCGCTCACTGCAAGCGCTGGAAAAACATGCCCGCCCGTACCAGCTGCCATCATCAATATATGCGGTGTTTTCATGAACGCCTGCCTATCTTTACTTTATTTATATGAAGGGTTTATCTCACTGCTGCAGTGACAATTATGAAAAATAATGACCTAGCCAAAGCCCGCATAGTATAGAGGAAATCATTGTCTTATATACAGTACTTTATGCAGCAAAAATAACAAAAATCCAAGCCATGATCGGTCATAGCTTGGCGTCGTGTAATACTAGTAAACGATAAGAAAATCCAATGACTAACAATACCTCAAAATATGGGTTTTACGTAGTCAAAATATTCCTGAACTCAAAACTTTCCTGAGTATAGCTAAAGCTACGCAGTAAATTTATTCTCAATCGCCATGATAAAGTCGGTCGCGATATCTGTACCGCATTGGTCATCAATCTCACGTACGCATGTTGGGCTAGTAACGTTAATCTCAGTGATACGTCCACCGATCAAGTCTAGACCAACGAACATTAGGCCTTTTTCTTTGACGATTGGTGCCACAACTTCTGCTACTTGACGTTCAATATCAGTCAATGGCATGGCAACACCGCTACCACCAGCTGCTAGATTACCACGGGTCTCGCCTTTGGTTGGAATACGAGCCAAACTATAATCTACCACGACTCCATCGACGATCAATACTCGTTTATCGCCCTCTTTGATTTCTGGCAAATAACGCTGCGCCATAATGGGCAAAGTCTCAAGCTCAGTCAGTATCTCTAACGTCACTCCGATGTTTGGGCTATCAGCGGTTAAACGAAAGATACCAGTGCCGCCCATACCATCTAGTGGCTTGACGATGACGTCCTGCTGTTCAGCGATAAACTTACGAATGTGTGCTTGTTTGCTAGTCACAATCGTTGGGCTCATATAATCGCTAAACCACGTCGCAAATAACTTCTCATTGCAGTCGCGAATCGCCTGTGGGTCATTGACTACGAGCACGCCTGCTGCTTTGGCATGGTCAAGCATATAAGTGGCATAGATAAAGCGCATATCAAACGGTGGATCTTTGCGCATCAAAATCACGTCATAGTCGGCGACTGGCCCTGTGCTTTTATCACCCAATGTATAGAAATCTGCAGGATCACGCTTTACTGTCAGTGGCTGCGTATCAACCATCAACTGACCACGGTCCAACCACAGGTCATGAATCTGACAATAACCGAGCTGATGGCCACGGTCTTGAGCGGCCCACATCATAGCAAGACTGGTGTCTTTTTTATAATTGACCCGCTCGATAGGATCCATAATAACGAGTATTTTTAGCGACTTTTCTTGTTTTTGTTGGCTCATGATAAAACTCACTTACGTTATATTATTAATATGAAACACACCTACTAAACAACATCAGTGCCCAACTATACGCCGTACTGCTCACGGTAGTGTTGCATTTTGGCTAACTGGGTCGCGTCTTTATGCTGGCCGTTTCGTGCACCATGGTCATCGGCCAAATAACTGATCAAGTCATCAATATCAACCAATGCACGTACGGGCACTTCTAGTGTCGCGGCAAGCTCTTGAATAGCAGAGTGATCTGCTTGACCTTTTTCTTTACGATCAAGTGCGACGAGAATACCAGCAACGCTTGCGCCTGCTTGCTCTAAAATATCGACCACTTCGCGCATGGCTGTACCCGCTGTGATGACATCGTCGAGCACCCAAACGGCCTTGCCAGTTACGTCAGCACCGACCAAATTGCCGCCTTCGCCGTGAGTTTTGGCTTCTTTACGGTTATAGCCCCATTTGGCATTGATGCCATGATGTAGCCATAACGCTTGCGCCGTCGCTGCGACAAAAGGAATGCCTTTATAAGCCGCACCAAAGATAACCAGTTCTTGCTCATTACCGCCATTATTTGCCGCACTTATTTGTTCAGCTAAGGCATCTGCATAGCCGCGTGCTAGCAGTGACAACATCTCACCAGTCGCAAGCAAGCCTGCATTAAAAAAGTACGGACTGATACGACCAGACTTTAGGACAAACTCACCAAACTTTAGCACTTGGTTGTCGAGAGCCAGTTGAATAAATTGATGAGATGAAAATGTAGGGTCTTGAGGGCGTGTTACATGAGACATTATGACATTCCTATCAGCAAAAAGAGGGGGCAAAAAATTTGCATTATTGTACGCATTATTGATCAGCTTGACCAACCATTGATCTCATAATCCTGCATATTGGCATAGCGAGTCAGCAAACCACTACGCGACGAGATATTAAAATAGCTCTGTCCATCTGCTCGGACTTGTATCTCCCAGCCCAAATGATAAGCGGCAACAATAATATGGCCAGCAAATAGTCGAATCTGACGATATGCGTGGCGCTGCGATGGCTCACAAACGATTTGACTCAGCAAATAGCTACGCACATACTGACAAATTTCTGCGGCGCTATAACTATGATTGATACTCTTACGGGTACTACATTGCTTTAGCGCATGGACAGCCACGCTACATGCCATAATATCCGTGGCCAAACTACCCTCGCCTGTTTCAAACTGCTGCGGCTGTAGTATCACTTGCCAATCATCGGCATACAGACTGTTGAGTAGCTCATCAGGATTATAGCGTTTGGTCAATGCGCGCATAGATAATAATGCAGAATTTTGAGCCTTGCTGTCATTGTTTGAATCGTTGTTTGAATCGTTATCTGATTCAGTCACTGTAGAGTTATCAATAGGCAAAAACCCATAACGGTTCAGTTTTGGATAAGCGCGAATCGCCTGTTGAATATCCGACATATCTAATAATGTCATATCTGATAATGTCGATATTAACGGCTGCTCACTATGATTCTGATAAAAGCTATCCGGCAATTCGATAAGCTGTGCCGCATTCAGCAATGATAAATGCTCAGCCAGCGCTTCTGAAGCAATCAGCGACCACTTTGACAAACTGTCTGCATTGGGCTGATAGAACCGAGTCGAGTTACCGTAGAGCCTACGCAGTTGACCATTTAGGCGACGAGCAGGCTCAGGAATATCACTTAATGGTCTGGCAGGGTCAAGAGGAGATTGTTTGGGATCAAAGTTAGGATGTACGATCGCAGGTTGCTGCGAATCAGCTAGCATAGACGATTGACCAGCCTTTTTTTGGACGTGACCTTCTGCCAGCTGCCCGCCTTCTGTTGCCAGATTAGCATGAGACAAACGGTCATCAGAAGTAGAAGGCTGGGACATGAAATCTCCATAAACTATAAAATAAATAAGAACGATTATACCAAGGACTATTTTACTCTTTAGGGCTCAGCTCTAAAGGCTTACTCTTGATAATTCAAAATATCTCGGTAGCCTGTCTGCCAATCAGCATAATCAAGCCAAGCTAACGGAATGTTGCTGTGCAAGCGTTTTCCTGTCACTGAGGTTTTTGTATTATCAATAGTAGGAGGTGTCTCGCCAACCTGCTCACTAAGCCAAACCCCTAGTTCAAACGTAGTAACAGGTCTATAGTCCGTCGCTAGATAGACAGGTTTTGGTGTCTCTATCGTCAACACTTTGGCGATGATATTGACCAAGTCGCGATCCATAATACGGTTGCTCCAATGCTCAGCTGGCACTGGATCTTTATTTGGCTCACGAGCCTTACGTAGTCGCATTAAGCGCTCGCGACCGTAGATACCACTGGGGCGAATAATAATGGCTTTATCACCGAAGCCTTGTTGCAGCGCTTGTTCTGCTTGCAATATCACTTTGGAAGCTTCGCGCTCAGGGGTAATAGGCACAGTATCTTCATCAATCCATTCGCCACTATCCTGCCCGTAAATACCCGTTGAGGAAATAAAAACCACGCGCACAAGGCTGGTTAGCTTATCCGCAAGCGTTGCCAAATGCTGACTAATCGCTAGATAACTGTCGTGATAACCGCTGGTTGAATACTCGTCAGGGGTGACGATAATCGCAATATGAGTAAATGCTTGTAGCTGCTCAGCAGTCAAAGTCAACGCATTAGCCTGCAAAAAATCTGCACTATCTACCAAATCATAGTATTCGCGCTCACTACGAGCCAGCCCAGTCACACAATAGCCATCTTGGCCGAGTTTATTGGTCACTGGTAGGCCAATATCACCTTGTCCGATAATCAGTAAATTTTGCGTACTCATTTTATATCCTTAAAAATAGCGTCTGTATGACAATTGCACATCGTCATTGGCATCGACGCGATCTTGCCAATCGTAGTTGGCATTGATGCGTAATGCTTGTTTTTTATCGATATCGTATTGCAGACCTAAGCTTGAGATCGGCTGCCAGTAATGACCGCGAACGTTAGAGTCATCACTGCTGCCATGATACCAATATGGCAATTGCAATTCAGCCTGCGCGCGTAACTGATTGTTAATCTGATAACGGCAGCCAGCATTCACGCCTGCGCCTACGCGAAAACCTTTATTAATCCCGCGCCCGGCTTGCCCTTTCCCTGATAATAGGGCATAGCATAGCTGTGGCGGCATCTCACCAGTACCAGCACTAGGTGTACCGAACGCCCACGACCAGCCAGTTTCATAGCCAACGCTCCCAACTAAATGATCCCGACCCTCGGCTTGCGAGCCATCATTCACGCGCGTCGCTTCGACACTTGCGCCCCAAATCTTGCCTTTTTTGGCAGCATTAACAGGGTTAAAAGAGCGGCCACGAATCAAAGTGACGTTTTGCAAGACCACACTGTCTGGCTGGTTGGGCTTATTATCATCTGTGTCATACAATCGTAATGTCGCAGCCAGCCCTTCTAAATTAAAAAACTGTGGATACCCTGAAGCGTGGTCAAGCGTATCATGAAATCCCGCTCGAAACCCAATATCCATATAGTCATTGTCACCACGCTGCCCTATACCTATCGTGCCCAACTGTAGCGGATGCCTGTCTATCGGATTATTATCCGATACGTCGATTTGACGCTTGAGTAGTGTTTGCCCATCATCTGACATGCTCGATACAGGGTTGAGCTGCGCAGACTTAATTTCATTCACGGTTTGTTTGGCGCTATTATGATAGCCCAACTGCGCGCGCTGTTGTTTTTTCTCATTGAGCTGAGCTTGACGCAAAGTATTATCAGCAGGCGTATAAGTGGTACTTGCCAGCAACTGCTCATTATTTAATAGCTGAATCACATCAGAAGGCACGACAGCATAAGACAGCTGGCTCAATAGATTTTGCTGCGGGCGGACAACATCAATGAGACGCAGAATCTCAGAAGCACAATTATCCGTAGTGAAATAATACGGCATCTTTAACGCTTTGGTTTCCCAAACGTGACGCATAATCTGCTGCACTTCCGCTGGTGTCAAGCTCAACTGATATGTCCACGTATCACGTTCATCATCTTGCAGGTATTTCGCTAGCATCTCTGGATATGGGTCAATTTCGATAGCGCTGTTGTAGCTACCAATCATTGACTTGGTAGCATAGACTGGAAAACTGTCGTTTGGATCACCGTCTACCGTATAGTTCAGCGCATAAGCCTTATCAATTTGGTTTGGATTGGCGATACTCGCTTTTGAGTCAATGCGTAGTAATGTATGAGCAAATGCAGAGAGCGGATTGTCCAAGTACTCCTGCGCAAACATGATAGACAGCTGCTCAGGCGCCAATGTCGACATCCACTCATCTAGCTCAGGACACTCAGACGAGAGACTTGCAGCATCGATCGCTAGCACCTCTGTCAACCATGCCACTCGTGCTGGAAAACGACATAAGACAGAATTATTATTGGTATCAGTTTTGGCTTGGTCGTTATCAGTTGCTGATGATGACGCCAACTCTTGTGCAAGTGCTGCGAGCATCGCATCCAACTCTGCACCTGAATCTCGTTGACCATTTTTACTTAAAAAAAAGCTCGAATCATCAACCAAACTCTCTGTTTTCTTTTTACCCAATACACTGTTTTTATCATCGTAAAAATACAACAAGCGTCGCCATGTTGTATGCTGTGCCAACTTGTCTGCTTTTACTTGCTGCCGCCATGTTGATAGTAGCTGCTCTGTCTTTAAGCTTGATTCAGATAAAGTACTATTTTGAATATTAGGTTCAGCACTATTAATATTATCCGGCTCGGATAATGCATCTGAATTAGAATAAGTAGGTGCTGTGCTAGTAGGTGCTATGCTAGATGCGTCAGGTGACAATGCATCTGATTCAAGGACGGACAGGGGCGTTGGTAGAAATGCCTGTGTTTGAGCCGAGAGCAGCAACCCTGCTACAGCCAATGGTAGACGTGCTCGCAGGCCAATGGGCATTAGCGTACAATCGATAGGTATGGACGTCAGTTTTATAGACATGAGGTAAAATCTCGCACGTTATTATTCATACGCTATCAGCGTTATTAAAGTTGCTGGGTCAGAAAATCATACACGTCGCCCACTATCATTTAACTATTTAGATAGATTTTTATCACACCATTATCAATACTAGTATAAAAAGAGAGCATTATGCCTGCATCATTGCCAAACTCATCATCTACGTCGTCAATGACTATCAAAGATGGTCTACTATCGGCAGCCATTTGGCTGGCCTCACCCAATTACAATGTAAGGCCAAAAGGTTTAAGTATTGACGCTATTGTCGTACACAATATTAGTCTACCACCGAATGAATTTGGTGCCTGCGACACTAATGGTACGCATTACGTGAAAGCATTATTTACCAATCAATTAGACTGGGATGCTCATCCTTACTTTCAAACAATTAAAGGTGCAGAAGTATCAGCGCATTTATTTATCGAACGTGATGGCGCTATCACTCAGTTCGTCAATTTCAACGAACGGGCGTGGCATGCTGGGCGGTCTAGCTACTTGGGTCGACCTGAATGTAATGATTATAGCATTGGCATCGAGCTCGAAGGGTCGGATTTTGTGTCCTTCACCTCTGCTCAATATGAGCAGCTAGCCAAAGTAATTGCCGCCATTTATAAGGCCTACCCCAAAACACGCCGCCACTTGACAGGCCATAGCGATATCGCGCCTGGGCGTAAGACTGACCCTGGTGATTATTTTGAATGGGCAAGGTTGCGCCAGTTAGTTACTGATGCAATGAAAAACGATGCACCGTCACATAAGTGATTTCCACACTCAATCCATTTATCTCAATGGTGAAAGTGATATAATTCGTCAGTTTTTCATCCATATCACATCGGCACATAACTCAATATACAACTTAGCAAGATAGGTTCTCATGGCAAAAAGTCGGTTATTTCGTTCAACCATGGTGGTCAGCAGTATGACCATGTTATCGCGTATTTTAGGTTTGGTACGTGATGTTGTATTGCTAGGGGTTTTTGGTGCAGGTGGTTTGATGGATGCCTTTTTAGTCGCCTTCAAAATCCCAAACTTCTTACGACGACTGTTTGCAGAAGGTGCGTTTAGCCAAGCTTTCGTGCCGGTACTGTCCGAATACAAAGAAAAGTACAGCTTGCAACAAGTGCAGATTTTGGTCAGTCGAACCTCGGGTGCATTATTGCTAGTGTTATCGATGCTTACGGTGGTGGTCATCTTAATCGCACCTTGGGTGGTGACATTGTTTGCCCCTGGATTTGCCGATCAACCCAACAAGTTTGCCATCACTGCTGAATTACTGCGTCTTACCTTTCCGTATTTGCTATTCATCTCTATGACAGCCTTTGCGAGTGGTATTCTACAAAGCTACGGTCGTTTTGCCGCACCCGCCTTTGCGCCCGTGTTATTGAACCTGTGTATGATTGGTGGTGCTCTGATTTTTGCGCCAATGTTTGATACACCCATCATGGCGCTTGGCTATGCCGTTGCTATCGCAGGTTTGCTACAGTTTTTGATTCAACTGCCGCAGCTCTGGCAACAAAAGCTGCTTGTCGCACCAAAGATTGATTTTCAGCACGAAGGTGTTCGTCGGATTTTAAAGTTGATGTTACCTGCTATCTTTGGTGTTTCTGTTACTCAGATTAATTTACTATTAAACACCATCTTTGCCTCGTTAATGATTGGCGGTTCCGTCTCTTGGCTCTATGCAGCTGAACGTATGAGCGAGCTACCATTAGGTCTGATTGGTGTGGCAATTGGTACCGTCATATTACCAAGCCTATCAAAAAGCGAAGCTCAAAAGGACGATGTCAGTTTCAAAAAGACCATCGACTGGGCAGCACGTCTTATCATCTTGGTCGGTGTGCCTGCCTCGGCTGCCTTATTTGTACTGGCAGATGTATTGATGCAAGCACTATTTTTACGCGGTGAGTTTACCTTACGTGATGCCCAAATGAGTTCACTGGCCTTACGTAGTATGGCAGGTGGTATCTTAGGATTTATGCTCATTAAGATTTTTGCCCCTGCATTTTTTGCGCGTCAAGACACCAGAACCCCTGTAAAAATCGGCATCATTTCTGTCATCGCTAATATGATTTTTAGTGTTATTTTTATCGGGATATTTTACTTTTTAGAGATACCACTACATGGTGGTCTGGCATTGGCTACGACTGGCGCTGCTTTTGTAAACGCAGGCTTGCTATATTACTTCTTACATAAGCGTGATATTTTCCGTTTCGGTCCACATTGGAAAAAGCTATTTACGCAATTTGCTATCTCGACTGGCTCTATGATTGGCGTGCTTTATTTTATGCTGCCTTACTTTCCTACCGATGAGGCTCAGTGGCAACGTATCGTCGCACTGATCATTATGTGTGCCATCGGAGCGCTGGTTTACGGTGTTGTATTGCTAGCAACTGGGTTCCGTCCGCGTCAGCTAAAGCACGGCTAGGATAAAGTATAAGCAAACTCATGGCAGGCTTACGAAACCAAAACAAGCCTGTTATGAGAAATGACAATGCTCGCTGCTGATAATTGTCATAATAGATCATTAATGAATAAATGACATTTGAGGTTTGATATGACAACGAAACAGCCAATCTTTCAGCGCTTACCAATTTTGCTAGCAACTGGTGTACTAAGCACTGGATTACTTATTAGCGGCTGTAGCAATAATGAGTCGGCTGAAACTGCTACCGATAATGAAGATGTGGCAGCGACTGTTGATACCTCGGAAGACGTTTCATTGGACAATGATACGACTGACCAAGCAGAGATTGCTGAAAGTGCTAGCGAAACAGGCGAAATTACAGATAGCGCTGAAAATAAGACAGCAATTGATAGTGATAACATTAATCCAGTCACCGATGCGACCAAACAGAAAAGCCTAGTGACTAATCCGACTCAAGCCGGTACGCCAGAAGATACTGTCAAGCAAGCCCTAAACAGCTTATATTACGGTGACGTGAAAGATGCGGCGTCATATTACCAAGTCGATATGGCAAACTTCGAAGAAGAGCTTGCCAATACTCAGTCTGCGTTTCAGCAAACGGTGGATGGCGTTACGATTACTGATACCAAATACAATGATGACAAAACTCGTGCCACCATTACTGGCGAGCTGATGCTAAAAAGACAGAGCGAACCTGCACCACTGACCTACCAGCTACAGAAGATAGAAGGTCAATGGAAGATTTTAGGTTAGAGCGTTTTAAGTTAAATTGTTTCAGGTGCTTTATCTAAAATATCGTCTGACGTGACTGCTTTGCCAAGCATCACAACATCAGCGATAAACCCTTCCATATCGCAAACTTCGGGCATATAACCCCATTGTTCAAAGCTAAGCTTACGGAACAATCCTAAGCTTGGATGGTTATGAGCAAAGACAAGGGCGATGATATTTCGAATACCTAGGCTTGGTGCTTGCGTCAACATCCAACGGGTCAGCAAACTGCCTAACCCTTTGCCTTGATAATCTTGATTTAGATAGATGCTAATCTCGGTACTGATGTGATAGGCCGTACGTGCGTACAAATCGCTAAAGCTGCCCCATGCGACTATCGGTGCCTTTGTTTGATCTACATCATCTGATGATAGTGCTTTGACTACATATATCGGTCTGGTTGCGCTATCCAAATGCTCTTCAAACCAAGCGGCACGCTCCTCTAGCGTAACCAATGCAAGATTGGCTGTTGCTTGTTTGCCCGGTATGCTTTGATTATAAATGGCTAAGACTTCTGCTAAATCTTCTTTACTTGCACGCTGCACAACGAACTGATCGGTAAGCTGATATGTCGATAGGTCGGTTGGTATGGTATTCAAGGCAGCAGCAGACATAAGATCTCCATCGTTGTCGAGATTGTTGTTAGGATTACTATTAGCATCATTGGCAATAAAGAATAGCTACCCTACGTGCCATACTTGCATTACACGTAGACTATAGGATGTTAGTGTGGCTATTTTACTTTATAATGGCTGGTTTTAGACACATCAATTTTAAGCATAGATGTGTTTTTTCGTTTTTTATTTGGTCTCATCATAGCTGAAAACTTATGAAAACCTATTTTCTTGAGCAACTGATTTCGTCGCCACATTCTTCATCTACGGACACTGTCCCAGTAGAGTTGGCATCTTGCGTGCTCACTATCGGCAATTTCGACGGTGTGCACCTTGGTCACCAAGCCATGCTAGCCCAAGTTCGTGAGATTGCACATACCCAAAATTTGGGTGCGGCGGTCATGATATTTGAGCCGCAGCCACGCGAGTTTTTTGCACCTGCTAAAGCGCCTGCACGCCTGACCAATCTGGCAGAGAAGCAAGCACTGCTGGCAGAATATGGTGTTGAAACATTGATCGTAGCAGGTTTTGATACAGAATTTCGCTCGCTATCAGCACAAGCATTTGCCGATATATTAGCCAAGCGTTTGAACGTAAAAGCGTTGGTGCTGGGCGATGACTTTCGCTTCGGCCATGACCGTACTGGCGACAGTCAGTTTTTGCGTGATTATGGTTTGGATGTGACTAACCTGCATACGGTCACTGATGGTCATACTAATAACGATCGCATTGATAGCGGCAGTATCGATATTATCGATAACGACGCTGCACGTATCAGCTCTACTCGCGTTCGTGATTTATTATTGGCAGGCGACATTCAAGCGGCAAACAGGTTACTTGGTCGTGACTATGCCATCACAGGAACCGTCGTCCGTGGCGATCAGATAGGTCGTACTATGAACTTCCCTACCGCCAATATCGATTTGCAGCGAATAAAACCGGCTTTGCACGGTATCTTTGCAGTCGATGTGGTCAGCCTAGACGACGATGGAAATGTCATAGCGAATGGTTTGAGCAAGCATGCAACTGACGACAAGATAGGTATTGCAGGGCTGCGAGCACATAGTTTGTTTGGAACCGCCAGTGTCGGTATCAGACCTTCGGTGAATAAAGGCAGTGATTGGCGCTTAGAAGTCCATTTCCCAGAACTGCAAGCTGATTTATATGGATTGAATTTGCAAGTACGCTTCTTACACTTTTTGCATGGTGAGCGCCGTTATGAAGGCTTAGAGGCGTTAAAGGCTGGTATTCATCAAGATGTCGCTGATTTACTTGAGTGGCGTAAAAAACAAGCTTAAGGTTTAGCTAACCTCACATCATCCGCATAGAAAAGCCCCACGATAATATCAATATCATGGGGCTTTTTATTAATTATATTTCATTGGTTACATTACAGGTTTTTAGGCATCGGGATGCATACGCACGTTCAAGTCATCGATGACTTCAACCCATGCTGCGTCTTTTTGCCATTCTTCTTGCAAAAACATGCGCTGGTTGTCCGTCCAAACGCTTGCTTCAGTTAACTTTTCTTCGCTTGATAATGGGTTATTTTCGACAAAGTTATCAATCGCTTCGTCAGTGTTATCAAGACCCAATTGAGCAAATAGCTCATTCATATTATATTCTGGTTCACCCAACATAATTTTTCCTTAAATATTGTGAATTAGTTATTATTCAAATTGACTTAATTATTGTAGCAAGCTTTATTTAAAAAGCTGTTAATCAACGTTTATCTAACGTTATCAATTGTGTTAATGGCAAATTTTTATCCATTTAGCCAATTCACGATAAAAAATCATGAAACTGGTTCAGACAGACACAAAAAAGCCCTCATATTTCAGAAGGCTTTTTTTGACTAAGAACTGATCATACTCAAAGCAAACTTATGGTAGTAAGTGTGCTACCGCATCACGCTCTTCACTAAGCTCTTGCTCAGTGGCAGCCATTTTCTCTTTCGAGAAATCTGATGATACGTCAACGCCGTCTACGATAGACCAGTCACCGTTAGTGCATGTGCATGGGAATGAATAGATCAAACCTTCAGCAATACCGTATTCGCCGTTTGAGTAAACGCCCATAGATACCCAATCATTTTCATCAGTACCTAGCGCCCACGTACGCATGTGTGCGATAGCAGCGTTGGCAGCAGAAGCCGCAGATGATGCACCGCGAGCTTTAATAATCGCAGCACCGCGCTGTTGTACTTCTGGGATATAAGTCGCTTCGTACCATTCACGATCAACTAAATCTAGAGCAGGCTTGCCGTTTACCGTACAAGCAGTTAGATCTGGATACTGAGTTGACGAATGGTTGCCCCAGATGATCATTTTTTTCACGTCATTTACAGTGCTGTCAGTCTTACCAGCCAACTGCGCCATAGCACGGTTGTGGTCTAAACGAGTCATTGCAGTGAAGTTGCGTGGATCAAGATCTGGCGCATTGCGCTGAGCGATAAGTGCGTTGGTGTTGGCAGGGTTACCGACTACCAATACTTTTACATCACGGCTAGCGACTTCGTTCAATGCTTTACCTTGTGCTGAGAAAATCGCAGCGTTGGCTTCTAGCAAATCTTTACGCTCCATACCTGGGCCACGAGGACGTGCACCAACCAGTAAAGCATAATCGATATCTTTGAATGCGACATTAGCATCGTCAGTTTGGACGATACCAGCCAACAATGGGAATGCACAGTCTTCTAGTTCCATGACCACACCCTTTAGGGCGTCAAGAGCTGGCGTAATTTCAAGTAATTGCAAAATAACTGGCTGATCTTTACCTAGCATCTCGCCAGATGCAATACGAAATAGCATCGCGTAGCTGATATTACCAGCGGCACCAGTGACGGCAACACGTAAAGGCTGTTTCATTGACATTGAATACTCCCTAATTAATTATTAGATAATTCTAATGAACGATTATCATTTTAGATATCGACTTGTTTGCCGCATAGCAGCATGTATAAACCGAGAGCTAGTGTAGCACTTCATCGCAGTGACCGTCTAGATACAGTCATAGACCCGTCAGGGATTATATTGTTACATTTTATACGAGAGGAGCTCTATAGAGGCTAAGCGCTTACGAATAAAGCGCTAGAGGGTTTCAGTACATGATAACTAAAGCATATTTTCACTGTATTATACGTAGATACAATGGTCAAAATAGGCAATTTGCACTATTAAGTTGGGCTAAGTGAAATGAAAAATGGTATCAAAAAAGAAGTTTGAGCAGGTAACTAAGTAAAGGCTATCGTCCACCTGAAATGATAAATTTACTGCCACAGCTGTCTATAACGTCATGACAAGTGCCAAAATCACTACCTTCATAACACACGTGTATATCAGTAAGTATCGATTGGCGACGGCTGCCTTCTTGACAGATGAGATCCACACTGTTTGATGACATACCACTATTGAGACGGGTCATTTGACTGATAAATCGTGATTTGGAAACGGTATAACTATTACCCGTATTTAACTCGTTCGGTAATTTCAATCCGCCTGCATAATTGGTAATTTGGCGGAAGTAACTGCTAGCGCTAAGCGGACTACAGGCTCCGTAACGTTGCCACGTTTGGCTACGTACCGTTGTGTCAGGCATGATTCGGTTAACGACTTTTAGTTGTAGCGGGGTGAGACGTGGCTCACTACCACGACCGCAGCGCTCGCCATATCCCATATCCAGACCAGATACGGTCAATGAATACCCTTCTAAACACTGACGCATACGTGCCCGCGTTGGCTGCATATTACATAATGCTGGGGTCATCTCAATCATCAATACGCGCTGACCAGTCTTAACCGTGCTAGCCGCCTGTGCTGGTAGCAGTATAACGCCTTGTATAAGTATTAAAGCGCCGAAGCTCATCGTTGCTTTAGTACTACCTACACGGTGTTTGCTAGCCAAACCTGCACGCAATCGCATCATAGAGTTAGCAGCCTTGTTGCTCAGGTTTGTATCTGTCTTTGTATTTGCCTTCGATAAAAAGCATATCCGATTAGATAATGAATATTTGGTTTTTGGCGACGTAGACAGACTAAAATATTTTTTGATCATAGGACTGAAGGCAGTTAGTTAGCAATGATAAGACATAGGCTATAACTTAAATCATTAGACGCGATACATAAAACACGTATTGACCTAAGAACAAGACTGAAAAATAGGGTTTCCCATTAAGGCAATGGTAACAAAACGTTTTTTTTAATCTATAGCAAAAACGTAAACGTTGACGACATCGTCAGGAATCTCGATAAATGTTGATAAAGCACTGAAGGATAAAGACTGTAAAATTTGTCTTAGCCAGATGAGTGCTGCCTGAGCACATCAGAGTTGATCAATTGACAAAGCAAATTAGCAGATAAAAATAAACCACTAACAATAAATCATTAGTGGTTTATCAAATGCAAGTTCAGTGATTAAAATCCAGCTGGCACCGTACCCATACGCTGAGTAATCGGCTGACCACGACCCAACAGACTGCTATAAATAGTGGCGTTTTCCATCACGTGTTTGACATAGTTACGTGTCTCAGGGAATGCAATCGACTCTACATACTGATCTGCGGCAAGTGAGCCATAAACTGGCTGCCAGCGTTTGGCGTTATTGGGACCAGCATTATAGCCCGCGGTTGCCAATACTGGCTGATAATTAAGCTTGCCCAAAATATCACCCATATACCACGTACCATAGCGAATATTGGTATCACCGCTGTTAGCACGGCTCGCACTATACGTCTCACCTAGGTTACGAGCGATATATTTTGCAGTATCAGGCATAACTTGCATTAATCCACTCGCGCCTACGTTTGAGCGCGCAGAGGATACGAAACGGCTTTCTTGACGCATAATACCGTATGCCCATGCTGGATCAATACCCGCTGACTCACTATAACGTACGACTGCGCTTTGATGCGGCATCGGATGCGAAAGTGCTAAGCTATCCACTCTATCAGTATTATCAACCGCATAAATCGCGCGATCGAGCCAGCCCATATCATAGGCTTGACGAGCAGCGGCAATAATTAAATTGTCATCACGATTGTCACGAGCTTGCTTCACTGCCCAGTTCCACTCACGGTTGGCATAAGCACGACTGGCCTCAGAGTTGTATAACGCAAACGCACGGGCAAAGTTGGCATCTTGCATGACGCGCGTGCGGTCAGCGGTACTGACATTAGGCAAATTACTACCGCCTAAACGGCTAGCATCGAAACGCTGCCCTATTTTGTCTTTTGCCATCAGGCCATAGTAGTCATTACTTTTTGCTAAGTTTTGATACATTTTTTTGGACGTATTGCGCTTGCTACTATCGCTTGACTGCTCATACGCACGAGCTAGCCAATACTGCCACTGGGCTTCTTTTTGCGTTTCGCCGTCCATTTTTGAGATAGCTTCTACCACATCATCCCAACGACCAAAGCGAATCGCTGCCATCGCGTAGTCTTCAGCTTCTTCAAAATTAAAGTCATTGTCTAAACTGTTGCGGAACCAATCCACTGCTTCAGCGTTAAAGCCATCGTCAGTGTTATGATTCATACGCTGAACGCCAAGCGTACGATAAGCATAGCGTCGTGTTTCATCATTCAACAATCTGACCGCGCGCTGATTGTCTTGTTTGATATCAAAGTCTAACTGTAACGCTGCCTCACGATAAGACTTATCAGCCATACGGCCGATTGCGTACATATATAGGTATTGATTGGTTTGGCTAGCAGGCTCACGACCAAAACGGCTAAAGAAAGAAGATGGGTTTAGCTGAATTTCACTGAGCGCCGAATAAGCAATTGGCGTACCAAGGCGTGATGACAATGCCATAATATCGCCTGTCTTGCCTTTACGTAACATACGTTTCAGACGAGCTGCACGATCTTGATTACTAATCAGCGCGTTGTTGTTCATCTCCATCGCTAGCTGATCGCACAATGCTGTTTGCTTTTTAGTGGTTAGCCAAACATCAGATTTGGCTGCCATAGCACGCATGGTATCACCGCCATTATTAAACCCAAGCGCAACCGCACAGCGCTCACTGGCATCGGCATTGGTAATCAAATTGGCTACCTGTCTAACCGAGGCATAATCATTCGATCCTGCTTTGGTCTCCGCAAAATCAGCCACCAATTTCTCAGCCATAACCGTATCTGGATACTGACGCACAAACTGCGAGACAGCTGCTGAACTTTGTGAATTGAGATCTAGATTCATACGCCAATAGGTCGGATACATGGCAAATAGACCACCACTCATGACTTGCTCATAGTTATAGAGCGCACTTACATCACCGCGATCTGCGGCGATAGCGGCTGCCATAAATGAGTCAATACTACTGTCTTGCTGATAATCTTGTTGATAGTTACTTTCTTGTTGATAGCTTTCCTCATCGCCCCAGGTCAACTCGGCACAAGCGACTTGTGACACACCAAGTGCACTGACCGCTGTTGCCACGCTCAACGCGCTCAACCGTAGCATACCTACTGTGATTCGCTTTGACGCGTGTTTTTGACTGATAGACTCTTCATCCTTGATGCTATGCGCAACACGCAACTTTGTCATACTGACTCTCTTTATGATATCTCTACAAATATGTGAATAACGGTTCGCTAAGTACCGCCAAGGGTATAGCAATCATCATACTATACTCATTGTGCTTTCAACTATCTCCTTTACCTTTTGTTAATAAATAGGACAGCACGGTGTAACATAGAAGTGATAATGAGCCGCAGTTTTTATGAATAGTAATACGAACGACAGTAAATAATTGATACTGCTATGAATTATTTATCATATTGAGGACCTATCGCTCGTGCTAATTTTTCACATTGGCACAGGGTTGTGATAAAATACGCCACCTGTTAATCGGCTACTCCGCTATATTTTTGGTCAATCATGGACTTATCCTTATGAGTGTTACTGTATTCAATCCCCGCATCGATGACGATGCTGTTGCTGAGACGACTGTCACCGCACGTGCTGTCACTGCACTCAAAGGAGCAAGTTCAGCCCAAGCGCCTGTCGAAAAAGCAGCGACAAAAAAGGTCTTTGTCACGACCCAAGGTTGTCAGATGAATGTCTATGACTCTGGCAAAATGCTAGACGTGCTCGGCGATTCGCATGGTATGGAAGTCACTCATGATATCGATGAGGCCGATGTACTACTGATGAATACCTGCTCTATCCGCGAAAAAGCGCAAGAAAAAGTCTTTTCGGAATTGGGCCGCTGGCGCAAACTAAAAGAAAAACGCCCTGACCTTGTCATTGGCGTTGGTGGCTGCGTCGCTTCACAAGAAGGCGATAATATTCAAAAGCGTGCGCCTTATGTCGATATGGTATTTGGCCCGCAAACCTTGCATCGCCTGCCAGAACTATATGACCAATCAAATGAGCAACGTGAAATCGCACCTAAAAATCGTATTGGTACGATTGATGTGTCATTCCCTAGCATTGAGAAGTTTGACTTTTTGCCAGAGCCAAGAGTAGAAGGCTACAAAGCCTTTGTCTCTATTATGGAAGGTTGCTCAAAGTATTGCTCATTCTGCGTGGTGCCTTATACCCGCGGTGAAGAATTGTCACGCCCACTTGATGACGTATTGGCTGAGATTGACAGCCTCGCTGCCCAAGGTATCCGTGAAATCAACCTATTGGGCCAAAACGTCAATGGCTATCGCGGCGAAAAAGACGATGGCAGCATTTGCCGTTTCGCTGAGCTGTTACATTATGTCTCGCATGTCGACGGTGTCGAGCGTATTCGCTATACGACTAGCCATCCGCTAGAGTTCACTGATGATATCATTGACGCGTATGCACAATTGCCAGAGCTAGTATCGCACTTGCATCTACCGGTTCAGAGTGGCTCAAATGCAATTTTGGCAGCGATGAAACGTAACCATACGATTGACGTTTATATCAATCAGATTAATAAGCTAAAAGCCATTCGTCCAGATATTCACTTGTCGAGCGACTTTATCATTGGCTTCCCTGGTGAAACTGATCAAGACTTCCAAGATACCTTAAACTTGGCGAAAGAGTTGAACTTCGATCACTCTTACAGCTTTATCTACTCTAAGCGCCCAGGCACGCCAGCCGCTGAGTTGCCAGATGATGTGAGCTTCACCACCAAAAAAGCTCGCTTGGCTGAATTCCAAAAAGTCATCATTGACTCGACACTTGCCAAAACGCATGAGATGGTCGGTACCACTACTCGCGTTTTGGTTGAACAAGTTGCCAACCGTCATCCTGACTGCTTAATCGGTACGGCAGATAACACTCGTACCGTTATGTTCCCTCACGATGTTGAGAAAATGGATGAGCTATTGGGTAAACTTGTGAGCGTACGTATTACTGATTTCGTCAGTCCGCACATGGTGAAAGGTGAGCTAATCGAAGTATTGGCCTAGTAGTTAAGGTAACAATGGTTAAGTTATAAGTTTGAGCAAGAATAAAGAAGCCGTTCACTATAATAGCGAACGGCTTTTTTGTGCGTGAATATTAACTATCACTATTCTGATAACCAATCTGTCTTCCGTAACTGTTGCTTGGTCTCGCGGCGACGTTTTTTTCGGACGATGTCGATATCTTCCTTTTCGTGAATACCACCTTTTCTTAATAGTGGATCAAGTGCCAAATAATTACGTGGCTTGATAGTGCTTAGCGATTGCTGTACACCTGTCTCAGCCTGTTGATCTAACTGTCGTTCAATCTGTTTGGCCTTTTTTAAGGTTTGTTTTAAGCTCATATTTTTGCCTATATTTTTAATAACTCTAAATCTGTTTTATATATTCGAATGACAGCATAGTGAGGTCACGACTAGGAACTCGAGCGCAAATAGTACACTTAGTACATTTAGCTCGATTGACACCGTCATGACTCGCTATGTTTTTATTCGTTAGCCTTTAATACACATGACCTGCTTAAGCGTATGCACCACCTCAACCAAATCCGTTTGATTGGCCATCACTTCATCGATGTCTTTATAAGCGCCGGGTATCTCATCGATGACGCCTTTATCTTTGCGACATTCGACACCATCCGTCTGCGCTTTTAGCTCATCAATGGTGAACGCTCGCATGGCTTTACCACGGCTCATCTGTCGTCCTGCGCCATGTGAACATGAGCAAAACGATTCCGCCTCGCCCAGACCACGTACGATAAAAGACTTTGCGCCCATAGAGCCTGGAATAATACCAAGCTCACCTTCATAAGCACTGATCGCGCCTTTACGCGTCACATAGACTTGCTCACCGAAATGCACCTCTTCATTGACATAATTATGATGACAATTGATGGCTTCTTTGGTCAGCTGAAACCGTGGTAATCCCGCTTGTGGCGACTGTAAAGACTTAATGACAAGACGCATCATCTCACGGCGGTTCTCTAACGCGTAGTCCTGCGCCCAGCCCACTGCTTCGACATAATCAGCAAAACTATCAGACCCTTCAGCGAAATAAGACAAATCTCGATCTGGTACATGACCAAAGCGCGATTGACATTCTTTTTTGGCAAGGTTAATAAAGTACTGTCCGATACAATTACCGATGCCGCGACTGCCAGAATGCAGCATGACCCAGACATCATTGTTCTCATCCAAGCACAGCTCAATAAAATGATTGCCACCGCCGAGTGTTCCCAACTGCTTTGCCCACGTACGCTCAAAACCTTTAAGCATTTTAAGTAAACCTGGGTGTTTATCAGTAATCGGTTTTAGGCGTTTACCTAGTGGATCAAGCGTTGAATTTTTGGCTTGGATTTGCTTATGCATATTGAAGCCAACTGGTACTTGTTGCTCGACCACCAAACGTAGTGATTTTAAACTATCGGGCAAATCGCTTGCCGTAAGTGACAAGCGTACCGCGTTCATACCGCAGCCGATATCCACACCGACCGCCGCAGGAATAATGGCAGACTTGGTCGGAATCACACTACCAACGGTTGCACCTTTGCCAACATGCACATCAGGCATGACCGCAATATGCGAGTGTACAAACTCTAGCTGAGCCAAGTTACGTAATTGCTGCATCGCGCCTTGCTCGATATCAGAGGTGTAAATCTTGACAGGTACGCCATGTTTACTATTTTTATTTAATACTAATTGAATGCTCATTATTTATTTCTTCCATTTTATTATTTTATAACCATGCATTTTTTATAATTACCATTTTTTATAATTTTTAGACATTACTTATCTATCTCAATTAAACGAAACGTTTAATAAGAAATGAAATTATAAAATTTAGGCAATAAAAAACCGTATTCTTATTAATTAAAAAATCAATAAAAATTCATGGCTAATTTATTATGGACATTTTAAAGAAATATAATATAGATCAAAACCGTCGGCCACAGCGTAAATATTATACGCATAGAAAAGCTTTAGCTAAATCATAGCCTGAAACGATTCATTGGCAGTAACGGTAAAGAAAAATGTTAGGTAAACAGATAACAGCAGGTGCAATATAGCTTAGCACAATCGCAAAGCAAATTTGGCACAGTAGACCTAGAAAAGAGATAGCGCAAGTAGATACAGAAAGCTATTCGTTGATATCGATAGATGGGATATCACTCAATAGCTTATATAAAAATTTAGCCAAACCTTTTCGAAGGTGTCATTGCTGTCATGTGGTTTACACATTTAATCTCTAAAAACGTCTTGGTAGTTATATAGGACACGATGATTCCTCCATAGGTTGTGGCCAATGTCAGGGCGACAATAGCAGGTTAATTGAAACGATTTATCGCTTATGAAAGATAAGCAATATAAATCAATGAGATAATAATAACGATTTAAAAATTAAAGTCAATAATTAATTTGGTTTGTATAGAAAATAATTTAATAAACGTGTGTTTAATTAATCACTTTGATTTAAAATCGTATCGGTAGTTTTTAAGCTATAAAACTATTTATCACTTCAGCCAATATAGTCACCTGACCACAAAAATGTTATAAAATAAATCAACTAAACGATTACCACAATAAATAACCATGACTTACTCCCTAGATTATCGCAAA
>NZ_JBNNFX010000012.1:0-87596 GCF_050267985.1 Psychrobacter sp. NPDC078929
GACGTCTGCTTTGAATCGCTTTATGATTATGTTTGATGATCGTATAAGCAGGCATTTAATCTAAATGGCAGTTACACAGAATTCGGGATGGTCTCCTCAGCAGTGGTATGCATCTTACGAAGATGATCTCCTGTAATAAATAAGGAGTGAGCATCTTAATGCTTACTCCTTATCAAACAAGATTTGTGCTGCAATATGCATTTGACTGGTTTAGTTCGGAGGCTCTGATAATGTAGCATTAAATTTACTGAGCATTATCGAAAGATTTAATGCAACTTTAACTCTACCTTTTTAGTCGTTCAAAAAAACTAGCTAATATACAAATTACTCTCAATCATATTTTTCATATGCAGCAGGCGAGGGGCAATGTCCTCTTCTAACTTGGTACGACTCAGAATAAAACTGGGTGCACCGCAATTAAACGTAAGTAGACCCTCAGTAGGGTGCATCAACGCAATAGCAACCGCATTGACATCCTTTTGCCATTCACTAATTGAAAAACAATAGCCGTAATCTTCATAGTCTTGAAAGGCTTTATCTAATCCTCGTCTAATCTTTAGCCAATCATCTTTATACTTACTACGAATCGCATTAAGAATAAATTCCTGCTCAGCAGGTGGCATACTGGCCAAACAGGCTCTACCCATCGAACTTAAATGAATAGGCAGATAAGAGCCGATATTACGCTGCATGGTCGTCGTACCAGCACCTTGCACCACATTTAGATAGACCATCATCAATCGATCACGAGTAGCCATGGCAACGGCACTATTGGCATAGTCTGCCAACTCTTCCATATAAGGAGTTGCAAGGTTATTAATAGAGATATTAGTCATCATCGTATAACCAAAACTTAGTACCCCTGTCGAGAGCTGGTATTTACTGCTATTGGTCGATTGCTTTAAATATCCCAATTTGACCAATGTATAGGTCAGACGAGTGATGGTTCCTTTAGGAAGTCCTGTCAGCTGACTTAGATCTTGGTTGCCTAGATAAGGCCGCTGCGGGGTAAAACAACGCAGCAACTCTAACCCTCGAGCCAACGCGGTGACAAACTGTCTGTCGTTTTTATCTCTCATCTCTGCAATGGGTTCTAACAATTCAATATGCATCTCATTGCTAGTGTCTTCATCGGTAAGGGTATCATTAGTCATATGTCGTCTATTATCCCCAATCAAATTCATACAAGCGTTATAAAATCACAAAACTTTATTATTCATAGCATTCTGTGAGCTACTATCAGCTCACAGTTGCCCACTATCTCTTTAACCACATTATATCAATTTACTTTCACATTCTCATTCTCAGCATAGCATAATGAGAAACTATTGTTTCGCTATGCGGTATGAACGGTAGCAATAGTCGTTATAAGAGGTATGGTTAGGCTTGTTGTGGATCATATTGCTTTTCTTTAATGAACAAAGTAGGGATAAGACCACATAAGAAATATGCCCCTGCCATAAGTAATAAACCTGCGCCGATAGAGTTATGCATGGCCATATAACCAATGGCAACAGGAGCAATCACAGAGCCAAGCCGTCCAATATTAAATGCACCACCGATAGCAGTACCTCGGATAGCAGTAGGGAAACTTTCGGTTAGATAGGTGGCATTAATGGCATAGGGGATACCATATAAGAAACCAAAGGTGATCATTAACCAACCGATATTTTCTGGCGTGTGCATGTACACTAGAATAGGAATAAACAATGCAGTGCCCATCGTACCAAAGGCAAATACTATCTTACGTCCGATTTTATCAGCCATGAATCCAGCCACGACTTTGGCAAACATCATAGTCAGGTACGTTCCCGCCATATACAGTGCCATTTCTTTGAACTTGATACCCAATTCAGTTTCTAGATAAGAAGGTAGCCAGTTACTGACACCAAAATAGCCAAATAGTAAAAGTCCTGAACTCATTGACCATAGGATAAACATGATACGGTGTTTCGGATTTTCCATTATCGCTTTGTATGGGTTCTCTGCTTTTTTGAGTGTGTCTAGTGCGCCGCTCAGTTTTAATGCTCGAGCGTCTTTCCAAGACTGGGGTTCAGGTACTAAAAAGTACATTGATACTGCCAAAAGTATCGGCAAAAACGTTAGTAGATATAGTGTGCGCCAACCATAGCTAGGGATAATCCAAGCGGATACACTGGTGATAACCAATGAGCCTAAAGTAAATCCAGTCATTAATGCAGCAAGGACGGTGGTTCGATGCTTGGTAGGTACCATCTCTGACATAAGCGTATTGGTAGCGATATAAAGACTACCAAGACCCAAGCAGGCAATAACCCGTAGCGTGACAAACTGCTCATAGCTCTGCACCAATCCACTAAAACCAGATAATATAGAGAACATGCCAGTCGCAAGGACGATGACACGTACTCGGCCAAAGCGATCGCAAGCCCAACCACCAAAGAACCCACCGATTGCCATCCCAAATAAGGACCAACTGCCTAAAGCGCCAGCTTGTACATTGGTCAGTGCAAACTCTAGTTTTAGGCTGGATAAGGTAAAGGCAAGAATACCGATATCAGCCCCATCACATAATAAAACTAAGAAACAAAAAACAAAGGCCAGTTTCCAAGGTTGTTTTTGGGTGGATCTTATACTTGGATCTGCAGTTATAGCGACACTTTTCACAATTTATATCCTTAACGTTGTGAGAATGAAAAACTAATTTGATGCGTAGTGGTAAAAATAGAGGGAAACGGTATCAGCATCCTAGCAAATACCGCCGTGCATTTTGGTAGATGAAAAAGTGGTAGGGATTACTCGCTGGCTTCTTTAATCATATTGCGGGCAATGATGACTTGCTGAATTTGTGTGGTACCTTCATACAAACGATATAGACGTACATCACGATAAAACCGCTCAATACCGTAGTCTGCGATATAACCGGCACCGCCATGGATTTGTACCGCTCTATCAGCAACACGGCCACACATCTCAGTGGCAAACATTTTGGCGCATGAGGATTCGGTAACGACGTCTTTGCCTTCGTCACGCAGACGTGCAGCGTCTAGCACCATGGATTTGGCGGCATATATTTCTGCTTTTGAATCAGCGAGCATCCCTTGAATCAGCTGAAAGCTGGCAATTGGTTGACCAAATTGCTTACGCTCGACAGCATAGTTGAGCGCATCATTCAACATACGAGTGGCGGCTCCAGTACTGGCTGCTGCAATATGCAAGCGCCCTTTATCAAGAACTTTCATGGCCGTTTTAAAGCCAACCCCCTCAACACCGCCAATGAGTGCATCAGCTGGTACGACGCAATTATCAAAGATCACATCACAGGTATGTGCGCCTTTTTGGCCCATTTTTTTGTCAATTTTTCCTAAAGTAATACCAGGTGTGTCGCTTTCAACGATAAATGCCGAAATACCACCAGAGCGTTTGTTTTGTGGATCGGTGCGTGCCATAACAGTGAATATACCAGCCTGCGGGGCGTTGGTGATATAGCGCTTGGTACCATTGATGATATAAGTATCACCATCCTTAATAGCCGTTGTTTTCAATGAGGCGGCATCTGATCCTGACTCCGGCTCGGTCAAACAGAACGAACCGATGATTTCACCACTGGCCAACCGAGGTAGATACTTCTGCTTTTGTGCTTCAGTACCATCAATGACTAGGCCAGATGAGCCAATACCATTATTTGTCCCTATTAATGAGCGAAACGCAGGGGAGGTGCGTCCTAATTCAAATGCCAGTGTGACTTCTTCTTCCATAGTGACCCCAAGTCCGCCGTACTCTTCGGGTATGGTCAGTCCAAAAAGCCCTAATTCTCGCATTTGCTCAATGATCTCTTCTGGAAGGCGGTCATTTTCGGCAACCCAATGTTCCATAGGGACAAGTTGATCGTTGACGAAGTTACGAATGGTTTGTGTGATGTGGTCGAGGGTTTCTTTATCTCTAATCATGTGAATCTTCCTTGTTTGGTTAACCGCTATTGTTAGTAGTGGTCTTATGAGCATCCTGAGTGTTGAGAATCTTAGATTTTGATAACCAATATGAATAATACTGAACAACAATCTAATTGTCTTAGGCAAACAGCATAATCGATGAATTATTAAATTACAATAGTTTTGGTTTAAAAAACCGCATTGCGGTATTTATATAATTGAATATGGCTTTTTATTTTAAATTTATTCTAATTTATCAATTTTTTATGCTTCACAAACTAAAATAAACAGTATATATTGATATTAAATACCGCATAGCGATATTTAATATTCAAAATAAATGCTTTATTACGGTGTTTATACTTTATGCAAGAATGATGTTTAAGGAGTCGATCATGGAAGAGCCGCTCATTATTTGTGAGAAAAAAGGAGAGGGCGTGAGTCTCGTTAGACTTAATCGCCCCAAAGTGCGCAATGCACTAAACAGCGAGCTACGTCAACAAATGGCAGATTTGTTCATTCAACTAAATGATGACCCACAAACCAAAGCGATCGTCCTTACTGGTGGTGACAAGGTGTTTGCCGCTGGTGCGGATATCAACGATTTTTTGACTACTAGTACAGCGGATATGTACCTGCGTCATAGTGAGCGCTATTGGGAGGCCATTACTAACTGCCGAAAACCCATTATTGCTGCCGTCAATGGTTATGCGCTAGGCGGTGGCTGCGAGTTGGCCATGCATGCTGACATCATCATCGCAGGCAAGTCTGCCAAATTTGGTCAACCCGAAATCAAGATAGGACTCATGCCAGGTGCTGGCGGAACGCAGCGTTTGTTTCGCGCGATTGGCAAACATAAGGCCATGAAAATGGTACTAACGGGCGATATGATCAGCGCTGATGAGGCGGACACAATGGGGCTGGTATCTGAAGTCGTTGAAGATGAGGCTACTATCACACGCGCCATTGAGATTGCTGAGCAGCTATCACATTACTCTCCCATTGCCTTAGCGCAAATCAAAGAAGTGGCAAATCTAGGTGTTGATATGCCTTTAGAAGGTGCGTTGGCTCTAGAGCGTAAGGCTTTCCAGATTTTGTTCAATACTCACGACCAAAAAGAAGGCGCTAAAGCCTTCTTGGAAAAGCGTCCTGCAGAGTACAAAGGGCATTAATTCCTAGCCGCGTTAATTCATTAGCATGTGAATTCATAAGCACGTTAATTCAAAGCCACATTGTGATTGCTTTTGAAGCAAGTTATCACCTTTGAACCAAAATTTCATAGCAAACTATGTAGAGAGTTATTATGACTGTGAACACAATCGCCATTATTGGCACTGGTATTATGGGCATGGGTATTGCTCAAATTGCTGCTCAAGCTGGTATCCAAGTACTGTTATATGACGCCAAATCAGGCGCTGCTGAACAAGGACGACAATCCTTGCAAAGTACCCTTGAAAAACTCACTGCTAAAGGCAAGTTTACCGATGAGCAGCTACAGGATACTTTAAGTAATTTGACCGTACTACAGGAGCTTAGCCAAATTGCGACTGCTGAGATAGTGGTTGAAGCCATTATCGAAAATCTAGACATCAAAAAACAGCTTTTTGCCCAATTAGAAGGTGTGGTCACCGCCGATACTATTTTGGCAACCAATACCTCCTCCTTATCAGTGACCGCAATTGCTGCTGACTGTAATTATCCAGAGCGCGTGGCAGGATTTCACTTCTTCAATCCAGTCCCTTTGATGAAAATTGTAGAGGTCATTCCAGGTCTGTCTACTCAGCAATCAGTGGTTGACGTGCTCTCCGATTTGGCCAAACGTATGGGTCATCTAGGTGTGGTAGCAAAAGACACACCGGGTTTTATTGTCAATCATGGCGGTAGAGCGTACGGTACAGAAGCGTTAAAAATATTGGGTGAAGGCGTCGCAAGTTTTGAGCAAATCGACCGTATTTTGCGTGATGGTGCAGGGTTTCGTATGGGGCCATTCGAGCTGATGGATCTGACGGGCGTTGATGTGTCTCATCCTGTGATGGAGTCAATTTACAACCAGTTCTATCATGAGGCTCGTTATCGTCCGCATCCATTAACCCGTCAGATGCTGGTAGGCAAAAAGCTCGGCCGTAAGGTTGGTGAAGGTTTTTATCAATACACAGAAAATAAAAAACAAAAAGGTCAGAAACTACCAGTGGACGGCGCTCAAAATCAATCGTCCGAAGCGCTTGTATCTGATGCCACTATTAACTCAGTTTGGGTTGGCGCTGATCTGGCAGAAGATAAAACACAGTTAATTGACTACCTAAACACTTGTGACATCACTATTGATGACAACGCCAAGCCGAGTCCTGATAGTTTGGTGCTGCTCGCCATCTATGGTGAGGATACGACCAATGCTGCGATTCGCTATCAGGTCGATCCCAAGCAAGCGGTTGCTATTGATATGCTCACCGAACTCAAAAAGCATCGTACGTTGATGCCAAGTCTCATCACGCAAGAACAGTTTGTGGCGCAAGCTTATGCGTTGTTTAGTAGAAGCAAAGTTAATAAAGATTTGGATGGTAATAAGGCAGACACACAGGAAGCGGGCAGTGCTACCTTGATTACCGAAAGTACAGGCTTTGTGGCACAGCGTGTGATCGCTATGGTAATCAATCTTGGCTGTGACATTGCTATGCAAGGGATTGCTTCACCTGAGGACATCGATAATGCTGTCAAGCTTGGGCTAGGTTATCCGCATGGTCCTATCTCTTGGGGCGATCATCTTGGCGCCTCGCGTGTATTGCTTATTTTAGAGCGTATCTACGGGCTGACAGGTGACCCACGTTACCGTCCAAGCCCTTGGCTGCAGCGCCGTGCCAAGCTTGATGTGTCATTGTTTACTCAGCAAATCACTTACTAATTTGAACGACAAGATATGGTTATTAAACCATAAAACCATTATTCAGAATCAAAAAATACGACAAGGAAGCGTTATGTTAGATGCCTATATTTATGATGGATTAAGAAGTCCTTTTGGTCGATATGTTGGCGCATTAGCAACCGTACGTGCTGATGATTTGGTTGCCACTGTGATAAAAGCGCTGGTCGAAAAGCACCAACTATCTGCTGATATCTTTGATGAAGTGTTGCTAGGCAGCGCTAACCAAGCAGGTGAGGACTCTCGCAATATCGCTCGTAACGCGGCTTTGTTAGCAGGACTGGATGTAACAACCCCGGGTCAAACAGTAAACCGTCTATGTGCGTCAGGTCTGTCTACTGTTGTCGATGCTGCTCGCAGTATTACGTGTAATGAAGGGGATATTATTTTAGCAGGTGGGGTCGAGTCGATGACGCGTGCACCGTTTGTCTTTGCCAAGACAGAGCAGCCTTTTAGCCGTGACTTCAAAGTATTTGATACAACCATTGGTAGCCGTTTCCCCAACCCAAAAATTATTGAGCAGTTCGGCAGTGATACCATGCCGCAGACGGGCGATAATGTTGCGCAGAAGTATGGTATTACGCGAGAGGAAGCCGATAATTTTGCAGCCGCATCACAGGCCAAGTATCAAGCTGCCAAGCAAGCAGGGTTTTTTGACGATGAGATAACACCTATCACTGTATCCCAAGGTAAGAAATTGCCTGCAAAAGTAGTCATAGATGATGAGCATCCGCGTGCCAGCTCTAATATTGAAGCACTACAAAAGCTCAAACCGTTAAACAAAGATGGAATCGTCACCGCAGGTAATGCGTCTGGTATCAATGATGGTGCTGCCGCGCTTATCATTGGCTCAAAGCAAGCAGAAGAAAAGCTCGGCTTTAAGCCGATTGCCAAGATCTTGTCATCAGGTGCGATGGGTGTTGAACCCAATATTATGGGCGTGGGTCCTGTTGAAGCGATTAAGCTAGCACTAAAGCGTGCGGATCTGACCCTCGATGACATGTCTGTCATTGAGATTAATGAAGCATTTGCTTCTCAAGTGCTTGGCTGCCTTAAAGGGTTGGATATTGATTTTGATGATAAGCGTGTCAATCCCAATGGCGGAGCCATCGCGGTCGGGCATCCGCTTGGCGCATCTGGTGCAAGGATCGCTTTGAGTACGGCTAGAGAGTTACAGCGTACGGGCGGCAAATATGCCGTGGTCAGCCTGTGTATTGGTATTGGGCAAGGGCTTGCCATGGTGATAGAACGCGTCTGAGACTCAAAAGCACGCTCGCCCCATTACTGATTATAGTTGATTCAATTTAGAAGAGAGACAAGGCAACCGAGCGCAGATGTAACTGTGATACTTCAAGTGAGAGTAACGTTGTCACTCTTTTATAGAGGATTGACTATATTAAGGAAAATTTATTATCAAGGAAGATACCATGACAACCATACTCAACGAACACGATAATTACCATCAAGCCGAAGAAGCGTATGGGTTCCCGTTAATTATCAAACAGCTACTAAACCGCGCCAAAATCGCCTCTACCAACCAAACCATTAGCTATGCGGACAAAGTCACTTATACCTATGCTGAGTTTTTTAAACGTATTAATCGCTTGGCCAATGTATTAAGAAATATGGGCTTGCAGGCAGGTGATGTGGTCGCAGTCATGGACTGGGATAGTCATCGTTACCTTGAGGCATACTTTGCAGTACCAATGTCGGGCATGATTTTGCAAACCGTTAATGTCCGTCTGTCTGAAGAAAAAGTGCTATATACCGTCAACCATGCTGCACCAAAAGCCTTATTGTTGAATGCTGAATTTGCGCCGATGATTAAAGACTATCGTGACGATGCGCCTTCTATTGAGCATGTGATGTGGGCTGATGATGCAGAGGGTGACAAAGTAGGTGGTGAGAAAGCTGAGCTGCCAGACTATGTCGATGGCGAATATGAGGCGCTATTAGCCGCTGCTAGTGATGAGTTTGATTTTCCAGATTTCGATGAAAACACTATTGCTACGACATTCTATACCAGTGGTACGACAGGCGATCCAAAAGGGGTTTTCTTTACTCATCGCCAGATCGTACTACAGACGATGGCGAGTACCTTGGCGTCAGCCCTCAACGCCGAAGGTCAAGGCGCGCGCTACAACGATGTCTATATGCCAATGACGCCTTTGTTTCATGTACATGCGTGGTGCTGGCCGTATGGCGCTACCATGATAGGGCTCAAGCAAGTATATCCCGGGAGATATCTGGCACCAAAATTGGTTGACTTGATTGAGCAGCACAAGGTCACGCTGTCACATGGTGTCCCAGCAATACTACAGATGCTTCTCAAAGAAATGGCAGAGCGCGGTCGCAAATTTGAAGATCTTAAACTGTTACTAGGTGGCTCAAAACTTAACGAAGGCTTGGCAAAGGCAGCTATAGAGTGTGGCATAGAGTTTATGTCAGGGTTTGGTATGTCAGAATCGTGCCCTGTACTGTCTCGAGCAGTATTCGATGACAAAACAGAGTCAATGACGCTAGAGGATAACCTTAACTATCGTTGTCTGTCAGGTTCACCCATTATGCTAGTTTCGATGGAAATTTGGGATGAAAATGGTAAACCACAACCCATGGATGGCAAATCGACAGGCGAGCTTGTGATACGCGCGCCTTGGCTAACACAAAGTTATTTTAAAAATCCTGACGCAGGTAATGAGTTATGGAAAGGCGGCTGGATGCATACTCAAGACATCGCCTGCATGACCGCTGATGGCACGCTAAGCATTACAGACAGGCTCAAAGATGTCATTAAATCTGGCGGCGAATGGGTATCCTCGCTTGAGGTAGAAACCATTTTGTCCTTTCATCCGAGTGTGGCTGATATCGCGGTGATTGGTGTGCCAGATGAGCGTTGGGGCGAGCGTCCCTTGGCATTGATCGTGCTAAAACCAGACCATGTCGACACAAAAATGGAAGATATTTTGGCATTGGGTCATCAAGCAGTAGAGAGAGGTCATCTGCCAAAATACGGTGTGCCAAGTGAAGTGAGGTTTTTGTCAGACATGCCAAAAACCAGCGTCGGTAAACTCGATAAAAAACGCATGCGTTCGATGTACTCAGAAAATCTTATCTAGTCAAACAATCCGGTCACCATCAAATCGACTTTGACGAAAGTGAAAACTTGCATAAACCCTAGTGTTTGACTGAATGCTAGGGATGGGAGAGGTGTGTGAGTCACGAGCACCTTGAGTCACATTCATCATCTTTATAACAGAATCTGTCTAATAAAAAGAGAAAAACTATGGAAGCTGCGCCTACGTTCCCAGAAATACAAGAGATTGTCACAAGCGATGACAATCACCCATTGCATGACTTTACAGTTATCTACCCTCAGCAAGTGGAATGGGGTGATATGGACTCCTTTGGTCATGTCAATAATGTGGTTTATTACGAATATGCTCAAAACGCTCGTATCTACTACAACAGGCGGCTTGGTCTATTTAACGAACAGACGTCTTCGGTGATGGCAGCCTCATCATGTCGTTACCTCAAATCGGTTGCTTATCCTGATGAATTATGGATTGGCGTCAAGGTCAAAAAAATCGGTAATTCAAGTCTGATTCATGAATATACCTATTACAGTACGGTGCAGAAAACAGTCGTTGCAATCGGTGAGTCGGTGTTGGTATATCTTGATAAATTGAGTGGACAAAAAAAGCCTATCGATGAGTCACAAAAAGACGCGATTGCTGCGTTAGAGAATATTGACCAAGAAGCGTAACACCTAATATATCGGTCAAAGTACGATTGGGTTTTTTAATTGAACAGTAGTTATTAAGTAGAAGTTAATTTTCATCTAAAAGGATTATTTATTTTTATGGATTAAAGAAAACGTAGTAGCAATTGGGATTGATAAGGATATCAACATAGAATAGGGAATAGATGAATGATGCTTTATATAAAAAGGCTATCTGTAGGTTTTGCTATGGTTGTAACATGCGTATCTGCACAAGCAATCGATCTTGTGACGACAGGTGACACGACGTTGAGTATCGGTGGTTACATCAAAGCAGAAGGTGCTTTTAACTCTCCTGATGAAGGTGAGTCGGAATTTAAGGGTAATTTACGTCAGTCTCGTATCAATGTGAAGACGACCAAGTCGGTAAATGATAAAAAACTCACGGGGTTCATTGAAGGTGATTTTTATGGCGATTATGCCAAGGGTGGCTCAAATCTGCGCTTGCGTCATGCCTATGTACAGGTTGATGATTTGACAATTGGTAAGACTTGGAACGGTCAGTTTTTGGCAGTGGCGCCTCTTTCTACGGAGCAGCTTGACTTCTGGGGTACTGGTTTGGGCACGGCCTCTGGTGGTGGTTCTTATATTCGGCCAGATTTGACGTTGCACTATACTTATAAGGGGCTGCGTTTTACGGCGCAAGATCCTGTTTATGATAATGCGAGCTTACCTGATATGGTGGTCAGCTACAAAGATAAGATATCTAAATTTGATTATAACGTGGCTGTCACAGCTCGTGATGCTGAGAACGGAGATGGCTCAGATGTGGGTATCGGTGTTTCTTTAGCGGGCAAGCTGACATTGGGTAAAGATTCACTCCATGCGAGTATATATAATGGTAAAGGCATGGGTGCCTATTCTGCCATCTGTGTTGGCGGGCCACTAATTATGAATGGCGGCGTAGACTGTGATGCCGAGGATGGGAAGCTTATCTCGCAAACTGGCTATAGCGTAGGATATAAGCATCAATTTACCCAAAAGCTGCGTGGCAACTTGCGTTATGGTGAAGTAAATGTAGACGATGCGGCAGATACTTCTGCCAATGTAAAAAGCGCAAACCTTATCTATGAGTATCTACCAGATTTAGATTTGGGTATTGAGTGGAGAAATCAGGACGCAACGACATTCCCATGGATGCCAGCAGGTCAGCAAGTTGAAATAATGGCAAAATATGATTTTTGAGTTGAATAAGTAAGAGGTCGGAGGTCGCAGACTTTTATTAAGATAAGGCTTTATCCTTGCATAATAGGGGTAAAGCTTTTTCTATAAAAATCGTTAATAATGCTAAAGTAGCAATCAAAAGTTTAAACTAACTAAGGTTGCTATGTCTAATACAGAGTCCAATACAAAAAAACCAATACTTAAACAAAGTATCGTGCTGTCAGAGAATAGCAAATATACATTTGATAATATAAGCACAGCGAAGTCTGCTTTCTTAACGCTACCAGTCGTTACACAGACGGCACTAGAGCAAGCTAAACGAGTCGTTCTAATTGCAAATAATCCTGCTGTCACCACGGCTCAGCTTGAGATGCTATTACAGCCCGATGATGTCTTGGTGTTATTTAATCACTTTATTCATGATGTTTTTTTTGCCTGCCATCAGTTAGCTAGTTCACTACCTAAGCTGTTGTTTTTTCGTCAAATTGGTGACAGTAAACTGCATTTTGGCCTACCGCCTAGAAGCAATCATATATCAGTGATGGAGCAAATGGCAGAGACCGCCCCGTTAGGGGTATTGACGAGCAACCAGCCTTATCAGTTTCCAACATTAGCTGATGACCCAAGTCCTAATGACGATCCTGTCACTACTCCTCGCATCTTAGATATTCCTTCGAGCATGAAAAAACTATTATCAAGCCCTACCTACCATAGTGTGCTATCAGAGCATCATGAAGTTGTTGCTGACTATCCATGCTTTACCGATATTCATTCGTCAGCACCCTCGTCAGGTTTTCTATTGTATCGGCTGATGCTGGCAGCTCGAGCATACTTACACCATATTCAAAACACGAAACTACCGTTAGAAATAGTAATGATCGGTTTCAATGACAATGATAAAACTGCTCATTTTTGGCATGGTCATAACTGGGATTTTGAACGTCAGGAAATGAATCGACCACCCACAGGGGTAACTATTCATCAGTACTAAAATATTGATTAACTAAGCTATGTTTAGCTAGAAGTAGTTAAACATAGGGAGCGTCTGGACAATGAGCGCGCTTTATCTCTTTATCGCTAGGCTCTCGTCGTACGGCTATCAGTGATGACTGTTCTTCGGTCCAATCAATCAGATCCATATCGGAAAACTGTGACAGCCATCCTGTCATGGGCCAACAGTGCCATTTTTGATAGAAGCGATTGGCATTGACAATGATACTGTCCAGATGATTGAGTGGTGGCCGGTAGACACTGTGCTGCTGATGATAAGCGATATCAGCAGTGAGGTAAAAATCGATACCTAATCGATGTGCTGTAAAGGAAAAATCGGTATCCTCTGCACCATAACCTGTATATTGGGTGTCAAAACCACCAATTTTATCAAAAGTCTGGCGATTGATAGCGAAGCATAGGCTCCAAAATGCACCGTAATCATCAGTTTGTTTGATAGCTGTTTGCTCTGTTTCAGTAGGATATGAGTCAGCTTCATCAAAATTATAACGATAAGGGTTATATACAGACAGCTCGTCTAAAAGAGAGACAGGCAGATGGTTAATTTTTAATTGTGCATTTTCTTCTACTGACAAAGGTCGCGTTAGATAGCGTGGTTGACCCATTAAAAGCGCATTAGGATATTGCAGAAGCTTCTTATACATTTGCTCAATAAACGTAGGCGCTACGATACAATCGACATCCAAAAAAATCAGCATATCGTGAGTTGCCTGCAACGCTCCAAGATTGCGATTATGTCCGATATCAAACTCTGTAGTTGTAGTATCGTCACCATCATTCACAGCTGATTTAACCGTAGTCGGTAACTTCACGATATTTAATGAAAATTCAGCTAACTGATTGGGGTCAGCGTCGTCGTTGACGATAATGACTTCGGCTGGCTTTACACTACTATGTTCTAGACTACTGAGTAGGTTGTAGAGATGACGATTACGACCATAGCAGGTCGTAATGACGGTCATCGGTACAGTATCAGAAGTCGTACTCGCGTTACTCGTTGGCTGAGTGGTCATCGCTTGTCTTTACCTCGTTATAGTGCTGCCTGTTATTTTTAATCAGTCAGTCTTTAATTGTTGATTTAGGTGTTAAGTTGAGACGAGGGAGTAACCAGTTTTCAAACCAAAGCTTAGTTGTAGGATAATCAGTGGTGCTATGCATAAACGCTTGAGCAGCTGTTAGCATAGCTATGTTGGTTTCCTCGCTGCTATCTTCCTCACTGTTATTTTTTTCAATGCTATCAACTGAAGTAGTGGGGTGTGATTTATTTCGGCCATGAATGGTTTGGGCAATAGATTCAGGTTGATCATCATTGACGCGCATTAAGGTTTTAAACTGCTGCCAATTTAGCGCTTTATTTTGAGTGACTAACGCTTCAGCCATGACGGCTTGTTCATTATGTGGTCTGTCATCAGGCACTACTATGAGCGGCGTATCATAATGATACGCTTGCGCGACAGCGTTTAGGCCACAAGCTATCATTAGATAATCGCTATGACAAATAAATGGTGTGACGTCATCTACCTCAGCTGAGACATCGACATAACATCGCTTGTCATCGTCTATAGGCCCGAGAGAGATAATTAACGCATTGGGTAGCAGTGAGCGCAATTCCGGTAGTTTTTCGTCAATCGCTTTATGTCCACCATAGCCTTTAATAACGGTGATAATAGGTGTTGTAGTTTCGGACTTGTCTATTAATTTAGCCTCGATAGATAGTAGGTTTGTAGATTTAAGAGTAGAAGTTTCGCTATTAGCGCTTAATTTTGCCAAAATATCTATAAAGCTCTCATAAGTACATGACTCAGCTTTTTGAGAGTAGATAAAGTCAAGATAGAGCGTTTTATTACAGACCCACTCAGATGTCTGGGTAGACTCTAATGCTTTAGGATAAGGAGCTAGTAAGGCAAGCGCGCCAGCAAAAGCACCTATATGTGGCGCATCATCGCGAATACCTGGAAGCCTAACGTAAAGGTAAGGGACGCTTGCCGCACGGCAGAGCATTGCCACCTCAACGCTGACATCGATAATCATTAGATCGATCTTACATTGAAAGATAGTATCTAGTATTTGGTGACTGCGTTTTTGAATGTCGCCATTGCCTACGGGCGAGTAATGTAGGCTGGCTGGTTGCCAATATTCTCCTGCACGACCTGCTAGTATGTCATCGGGGCGTTCATCTTCTGCATTTAAGCGTACGATTTGTTGTTCATCAATAGCGGTAAAACGATAGCTATCTGCATCTAAGCTCGTAAATACCGTTAATTGTGCTCTTGCGTCATTAGGTAGCAACGCAGCCAGTTTGTCTGCCTGTCGGCAGTGTCCTGAGCCATGATGATGAGCATAATATCCGATACGAATCATTACGATCCCTCAGAAAAGCTAACAAGATCATTATCAGTTTCAACTGGCGCTTGAATGGCTTGATTAAAAAACTGCAGGGATTCTTTTGTTAAATCAGACAGCCCATAGCTGTTGATGCTGTTGATATAACTTTCTGAATTATCTTCTATCAACACCGTTCTATTTTTTAACGCTGCTTTATACAATGCCAGATAGCCGTCTACCATGGCCGATACTGAACAAAACTGTAAAGCACGGTCACGGCAGGCTTGGCGTGATATGTTTTTAATCGTAGAAAAACCATGGATAAAGGCGGCTTTGTCTTTTTTAGGTACGATGACTCCTGTCTCTGGAGTAATAATTTCTGCACTGGCTCCAGCATCGAAACCAATTACTGGTGTGCCACATGCCAGACTCTCAGCTAAGGTCAATCCGTATGGCTCGTCCCAAGTACTGGTAAATAGCATGGCAGTTGCTTGGCACAAGTAATTGTTAATCTCGCCCTTGGTGACATGACCTACGTAACTGAATAGTTTGTCATCGCCACTCTTACTGTCTTTAAATAATAAAGGGGCTACTTTTTGATTGAAGTAGTCTTCGTTGCTTTTAGGTCCTGCAATGATAAGTTTTTTTCCAGCTTCCATGCAGTACCGCATGGCTAAATGAGTGCCTTTTTCAGGGCAAATACGTCCATACCAAAAATATACCTCGTCATCGCTACCATTAGTATTATTAAGCGATTCTGTATTGGCAATAAAGGATTCGACATCGATGCCGTTATACACCACTTGTGAAGGGACAAACTCAGCGAATAACTGCTGTTGGTGCTTACTAATCGCTGTAAATTGAGTGGTTGTACCAGAGCGCAGTGTTAAAAGCGCCAAACGTAACTGTGGAAAAATAGGTGTATGAAAAGTGGTAAAAAACCTTTCGCCAAACGCTTGGCCTGTCATCATCGGAATATGATGCAGACTGTGGTTATGTACGATATCAATTTCACCGCGCTCATCACGTTCGATAATATCTCGTAAGGCTATCTGATAAGTGAGATATTGGTACATCTCTTCACGGCCCATGGCGACCGTTTCATGCTCATTATCATAGACCATCTTACTAAACTCATGACGCGTCAATAATGGCACCAACGTTGCTTTCGTCTCGCTATCTTTATGAGCGTAAAGCAATACCTCATGGCCTTGCGCCACCAACTCATCACAAATCAATTGGGTAATCATTTCTAGACCACCTGCGTAAGGCTGGGCAATGGGATACAGTGAATGTGCGATAATGGCAATACGTAGCGGTGAATTCGAAGACCTAATCATGTTTTTGAGACCTTTATAGTTATAAGCATCATGGCTATAAGTGTTATGGTTAGTAGAGTGGTGTATAGGGAACCTAGTATAGAAACGATAAAAGACAATAAAATGACCTTGGTTCAAAATTGGCTTATATAATCGCAAGTTTTTGCGAATCGATATGCCTATAAGCACTAATTTTATAAGTACTGAATTTTATGAATCGATGGTTTTTTTATCTTTAAATAAAGATGTCGCATAAGATGTCGTGATAGTCGTCTTTTTTTCATGGGCTACCTTTAAAGTCTGTTTTAGAACCTTACTCATACTTGGTATGTCTGCTCGAGCATCAGAGAAATTATCCATTGCTACTTTGGCGGCGCTTAGTTTGAGAACACAGACTGCTGCTGCACAGATAAATAGTACTGGTGAGTAGAGCGATGAAAACGGTGCTACAACTAGAGCTGTAATGATATTTAGCACCAACAGCAGTTTTGGTAACGCTGCTATATTCTTAAGGAATAATGACTGACGGCTTTGGATATAGTTTTGTTTTGGCGTACAGACAAAAGGTTTCTCTCGTCCCCACAGCACCGGAAGCCATGATAAGGCACCAATCTCCCAAAAATTTAAGTGCATCAACCATGCACGTATTTTTCTACCAAAACGTGGCTGATGGTTGTCATCTACTTGTTGATTGAGAGGCGATTGATCACGGCAATATGCCGATAAACGTCTAAGGATAAAAAATGCATAGCCTGCATAAACCACATATAGAGGGATAAGCATCGACACGTTAGCGTTATTTACCAAAAGCATATCAACCATTACCAGTAATGAGCAGATATGCAAAAGGGTAAAGAACCCTGTGAAATTTACCCAAGCACTCAGCTGAGACAGATGAGCGCGTATATAGGCTAGACGTTCTCTCATACTTTTGGATTGCGAGATATGTTGAACTGGAGAGTTGTACGGGACTGACAAGTAATCCGTGAGCACTTGCATATTGCCGTAGATCCAGCGTCGGCGTTGACATATTAGGTCATCTAGTGTGTTAGGTAGTAAACCTGTGGCAATGACTTCTGGCACAAACTGACTGCGAAAACCTTGTCGATGCATAAGCACGCCCATCTGAGCATCTTCAGTGATAGAAGCGCCTGACCAGCCTCCTATGCTCAAAAGGTCTGAGCGTCGAATGACTGCGTAAGTACCCGTTGATAAGGCGCGATTGCGATTAAAAGGACGATACAGATGATGATTGAAATAGTGATTCAACTCGCTATGCGCATCTAGCTGTCCTTCATTACGATAAAACTGCGGAAACTGCAGTAGGGTATGCTCAGGATATTGGGCGATAGCCTGCATAATAGAGGCTCTAGCATGTGGTAACGCTTGGTAATCACTATCGACCACTACAATGTGACTACAGTCTGGACTCATTAACCCAAGTGCCAAGTTCAAAGCACCCGCTTTAAATCCTTCGACACGATCAATATGATAAAAATGAACATTCAACTCAGCGTCTAGGCTTTGGCAAAATGCTGCTAACGGCTCATATAACGACGTCTCTTTATTATTATTATCGATAATTAATATCTCGTCACACGCTTTTTTTACTGCTAATAACGACTTTATCGTGGCAATAACCAACTCTGGAGGCTCAGCTCGCGTCATCAATTGGAAACTGAGTGTTGCGCTAGTTAGAGCTTCTTGTGTGTTAGCAGTCATGTCTGGTCCTTATGCAGGTACAACAAGTAAAATCGTGTAAGGGGCTGGCGTGCTTGTAAGAAAAGACGGCTCTCTTAATCAGCTGGTTGATACCAATGAATACTAATACAAAATTGAGTAATAATTTAGTCGATAATTGTTTATTATGAATTAACTGTGTAAGTCTACGTAATGTGACATAAAAACTTAGTATTTTAATCGCGTAAAAATAGGGCGTTTTTGAATTGAAAAAGGGTAGGTAGCTATACTTTATTCTTGATTAAGGCAATTAGTAAAAAGATAAAACGAGGAAAGAGATGAGGATAAAAAAGCAGAAAGGTCTGCATCATTACGTTGAAGCACGACTGTAGTAAGACAGAAAAGCACGACTAAAATCGTAGTTAGCCTCAGAAGCTAACTACGTTAATAAGTTTGAGACTAGATTATTTATATTGACGATTAACTTCATACTTAGCTAGCCCTGACTAAATCAAACCAGCGCTAATTCTGTACTAAGCCAGTACTAAATGAGTGACACACCAGTTCCAGACAGCGTCGATAATTGGTGTTGATGACGAATTATTTTTGCGAACGAGATAATAATCTGGATCGACTGTTAGCGTTGACTCGCATAATAAATCAACTTTATCTATTCGGTCGCGGTTAAAGTCTGCAATAGATTAAATGGTTACTGGTACGCCAATGATTACCCTGAGATGATCGAGTTAGAGTCTCGGCAATAAGATATATTTTTTTATAAAATTTTGAAGCTTTATTGACTAAGTTTCAACCGTGGCAAGAGGGGGATGAGGTGGTGATTTTTCCTTGCTAATACTTAATATTTGCGGTTGTTTATATGACTGGCTTTGCTCTGAAGCCTTGATCACCACTAAAAAAGGTCCAAAAAATGATGATTTTTTGGACCTTTTACATTATTAAAATAGCTATCGATCAGCTAGATTATGTTAACTGCTGACGCGATTGATAGCGGCTGTAATAAAAAATCGCTAAGCCAGGTATATACAGCAGCAAGGACAACAGCAAGTTATCCACGCCAGCAGCATAAATTAGCCAGATACCATAGACACTCGCGCCCAGACCGATGGCTTTGATGCTCCAGCGTTCTGATTGTGCAAATGATACTTTGACCAAATACGCCCCGACTAAAAAGTAAGGAATCAAAATCATCGAGGTGGAGATAATCACCAAGGTGTTATAGCCTTTACCGGTCAAAAAGATCATCAGTAAGCACAGCTGCACGGTCAAACTGGTTAGTAGTAATGATGCCGTTGGCGTGCCTTGTGCGTTTTGCTTGGTAAATATACGTGGAAACGCATTGTACTTCGCCGCGGTAAACGGCACTTCAGCCGAGTAGAGAATCCAGCTCAGGTAAGATGCTAATACCGAGATGATAAGACCAATACTGATAACCCATTTACCCACGTCGCCCGTCATCTGCGCCATGATGCCAGCCATTGATGGGTTGCTAAGCGCTGCCACATCCACACGGCTCATGACCCCGAGAGAGAGCAGGGTAATGGCAACATACAGTACCAGTGCACACAACACCCCGATATAAGTAGCGCGGCCAATATCAGCGCGTTTCTTGGCACGCTGTGATAAGACAATCGCGCCCTCGATACCCGTAAATACCCATAGGGTGATCAGCATTGTCCCTTTGACCTGCTCCATAAATGGCACGTCCAAAGTCGTTCCCGCGCGGTCGGCGTTAAAAGTCTTCATATCAAAGGCATAATAGGCAAACACAATAAAAGCAATGAGCGGTAAGCTTTTTGCCAAGGTCGCCAGCAAGTTGATAAAGGCCGCTTGCTTGACGCCGCGCAGTACCAAATAATGTACCAGCCATAAGATGATAGATTCACCGACTAGCGCCCACAGCGTGTTGCCTTCACCAAAAACAATACTGGTTGGTGTATCAATAAAGCTACCCAGCGCGGCAAACGCCACGACCAAGTAACCGACCACACCAATCGTCGCACACAGCCAGTAACCCCATGCCGAAAAGAAGCCTGCCAAATCGCCAAACCCTGTTTTAGCATAGGTATAAATACCGCCATCCAGTTCAGGCTTGAGGCGTGACAAATGCAAAAAGCAGCCCGCGAGGAACAAAATACCTACGCCGGTGATGATCCATGCGGTAATGATGGCGTTCACGCCTGCCACTTCGGCCATGTTTTGCGGTAGGCTAAAAATACCCGCACCGACCATCGAGCTAAACACGATGGCAGTGAGCATGGTTAGCCCAATTTTTTGTCCATTTTGCATCGTGCGATCTCTATTTTGTTGAGGTGCCTGTCGTCAAAGTATCTGTTGTTAAAGTACCTGTTGTCAAAGTGCTTGTGAAATGCTGGCTCAATTCTTGAATGTGTTCAGGGCCAATACCGCAGCAACCGCCAATCAGTGATGCGCCTTGGGTTTGCCATTTTTTTGCCCAGACCAAGTATGCAGGCGGGGTTAGGTCATCGCGCACTTCATCGAGGCCATCATTCGCTGTAGCGTCTTTTGGCTGTGGTGGAAAGGCGTTGGCATATGCACCAAGTTTGATGTGCGCGGCATCCTTGTCTTGCAACACGCTTTGCGCTACATCAAGCGCTTGTTCAATCACTTCTGGCTGACAGCAGTTAAATAAGATCGCTTCTACATTGATATCCGCCATTTTGGTAACGGCTTCTTCTACCGTCTCACCTGAGCGTAGGCGGGGTACATCGAGATCCTCGCTGTCTTCTAGGGTGAATGAAACCCATAATGGCTTATTGTCAGTATCGAGCGTGTCCAGTAGCTCGCGAACAGCGACAGATTCAGCGATTAAGCTTTGGGTTTCTGCCAGCCAAAAATCCACATATTCGCTCAAACCTTTGATAAGTGGCGTGGCGATATCTTCCACGTGATCCGCGTCAAACAAGTCGGCACGATATGAGCCAAATAGCGGCGGGATTGAACCTGCAATCTTAGTGTCGCGGCCTTCCATCTCGACCGCAGCGCGCGCCATCTCGCCTGCTGAGGTAGCCAATGCTTGCGCTTGATTGGCAAAACGCGCTTCGCCAATATGAAAGGGTACGAGCGCATAGCTGTTGGTGGTGATGACCGCTGCACCGCTTTGGATAAAAGCGCGATGCACGTCACGGACGATCTCAGGCGCTTCTATCATTGCTAGCGCCGACCACTCAGGCTGACGAAATGGTGCGCCACGCTTGGCTAGCTCTCGACCCAAGCCGCCGTCAATAATTGTGATTGCGTCAATTGACATAATAAGTCCCTCTTTATAGTGAATAGGTACATCTACTAAGACTCTATAGTCAATTCTCTATAAAAGAGTGACAGCGTTAACCTCACTTGAAGTATCACAGTTACATCTGCGCTCGGTTGCCTTGTCTCTCTTTCAAACTGAATCAGCTATATTTTGAGAAATAGCGTTATTTAAAGGGACGAAATACTAGGCGTAATAAGGAGTAGATGCAACCAAAAGTTTAGTAATAATGTTAATTGATTACTTTTGGCATCTGATTGCCTGATTTCGGTGTCGTCAGGGCAAGATTTTCTCGTTGAGGTCTATATAAATTGTGAGTAAATGCGAAGTGGCGATGACTTTTAGTTAGACATAAAAAAGCAGACATCATAGATATCTGCTTTTTTTAACTGTTCTTTAATTTGCAATTAGACTTGAGGCTTTATCAAGTATTTCTCACCAGTCGCCTGTTTGCCATAAGCGGCGATTGATTTTAACTGTAGCGCTTCCTCTAGGGTCACTTCATGCGTATAGCTGCTCGCAAAGGTGGTGGTGATTTCTTCTGCCACGCGTTTGCGCATGGACTGAACCGTTTCACTACCAAGTTTGCCAAGTGCATTGAACAATAAGAATCCATTCACACCCCACGCAAAACCAAAGTTACGGTTTAAGGTGATCGGACCACGGTCTAAGGCGCCATAAATATAAGCTTGTTTAAAGGTATTTGAGCCATAGACGCTGTATTCTTCTACGTCACGAGTAATAGCTGCTTCCATACAGTTTAGAATATCGCTGGTGAGCTTACCGCCACCGATAGGGTCAAACGAAATCGTAGCGCCTGTTTCAGTAATCGCGGTGGTCAAATCAGCAAGGAATGTCTCGCTGCTTGAGTTCACCACATATTTTGCGCCCATATCGCGCAATAGCTCTTCTTGCGAGTCTTTACGGACGATATTCACCAAATCAACGCCGTCTGCCATACAGATACGGTTTAGCATTTGGCCAAGGCTCGAAGCGGCTGCTGCATGTACGATGGCTTTGTGGCCTTCAGCGCGCATGGTTTCGACCATTGCCAGTGAGGTGAGCGGGTTTACAAAAGACGATGCGGCCTCGGTAGCTGTCGTGCCGTCTTGCATTTCTATGCAGCTTCTTACATTGACACAGTGGTATTGACGATATGTACCGCCACCAATCACCGCAACCATTTTGCCCATGAGTGATTGTGCGGCTTCTGATGAGCCTGCTGCGACGACTGTACCAGCGCCTTCATTGCCGACAGGCGTGTCTTTATTTACCCGCGTTTTGAGTGATGGCATGAATTTCGCAGGCACATCAGCAGTAATGATCGGGCTGTCATCAGTGCCTGATTGTACAGCGGTTGACATATCAGCGGCGCTGAACATCACACCAAAGTCAGAGGGGTTCAATGGCATGGCTTCCATGCGAACGACAACTTCGTCAGCACCGGGTTGCGGCATCTCGATGTCTTTTAAAGACAGGGTTAATTTGTTGTCATCACTGATGGTTGAAACCAGTTGTTTATTTTTATCGGTCATAAGGTTTGCTCCTGCAAATAGTTGGATTTTTAGACCAATCCCTTTACGGCATTGGTCGTTCTTTAGGTTATTGAGCTTTAGTAGTTTTCTTAACATGGCTCATTTTTAGTGGCCACACTGTCATATGTTATTTAGCGTTTGCGGCTTGGATTAGAGCTTTAACGTGTTGCATAAACTCAGGCATGTTTGCTTGACTGTCTGCCTGAACGCTTTTTGCAATGTCGGTTTCACTCATGGCTTTGTTCCATTCTTTCATGCCGTCCACTTCTGCCAGTACATCCCACTCAAGCTGAGTCGCGCCAAAAGCGTTGACAATAGTGTTGACGTGATGCACATAGATGTCAGCCATGGTGAATTGCTCGCCTGCAATCCAAGGCGAAAATTTACATAAGCGATTCATGGCAATAATACCGCGGCCCAATACTTGACGGACTTCCTCTTTGATTGCGTTAGGTGCTTGAGTACCAGAAAACACATATGGAATCAGACGACGGCTTGGTAGCTCAAAATACAGCTCTGCTATTTTCATAATCTGACGTACAGTCGCGCGTTCTGCTGCATCGGTAGGATATAGTGGCTTTTCAGGATAGGTTTCTTCCAAAAAGTCACAAATCACGTTAGATTCCGACAGATTAAAACCGTCAGGCATGGTGATCGCAGGTACTTTACCCACTGGACTAACGGTTAGTAGATCATCACTACCAGCGTACAAAAGGTTCTCTTGAAATGGAACGCCCTTATATAAAAGAGCGTGTTTTACTATGTTGTAATAGTTGCTTGCAGCAAAGCCGTGCAAAGTAATCATAAGTCATTCTTCCATTGTTGACGTAAAAGTTATTTTTAATCGTGTTTTCATTGCAACGTTTAAGTTAAACACATTATTACTGGTTTTAATGTGGTTATATATAAGGAATAACGTGAATCACTATTGCTTTTAAGACAATAATAAGGCGAGAATACTCAAATATTCACCTAAATGGAGAGGTCAGTTGGATCAATTACGTGCCATCAAGTACTTCAGCAAAGTCGTAGAAACGGGCAGTTTTACTAAGGCCGCAAATGCATTCAAAGTACCGCCATCCTCACTATCGAGACGGGTATCTGATTTAGAAAAGAGCTTGGGCGCGACACTGTTAAAGCGCTCGACTCGAATCGTTAAATTGACCGAAGTAGGGCAGGTCTATTACGACGATATGCAGCAAGTACTAGATCAGCTCGAGCAAAGCAAAGAAACAGTACGCAGTTATCAAACGACGCCAATGGGGCGGTTACGCATCAGCTCTATGGTGGGTTTCGGTGAAAAAATACTGCTACCACTGTTGGATGAGTTTGGTGAGTTGTATCCAGAGATTGTGCTAGATGTCAGTCTCAGTGATGAGCTATCAGCATTAGGACGTGACGATGTCGATATTGCGATTCGCGGTGGCTATGCGCCAAATGAGCGAGTGCTTGCCATTAGGCTAATGGACAATGGGTTTATTCCGGTTGCATCGCCCAGTTATTTAGAGATGCATGGTGCACCTAATCATGTAATGGCGTTAAAAGAACATAAAGGTCTGTATTTCAAAGCGCCAAACGGGCCAACGCCTTGGCTCTGCTATGTGGACGATCAGTGGCATGATGTCTCAGGACCTGCAGTGGCAATTTCAAACAATGGACCATGGCTAGCAAAAAAGGCTTGTGATGGTGAAGGGGTTTTGATGTCCACTCGATGGGCACTATCCTCATATCTTGAGTCAGGCGCATTGCAAGAGATTAAATTTGAGCATCCATTAGCAATCACGCAGCACGCTGATATGGCCGTATATCTGCTGTATCAAAAGCAGCGCTATCTAGTGCCTAAGGTAAAAGCCGCCGTCGATTTCTTGGTTGAGAGGATAAAAGTAGGAAGTATAAAATAATAGCCTAAGCAGAAATTTTATAATTAATTCGTACTAGTTAGATTTTCTGCTAGTCTAATCCGCATAGGCGTGGGCTAAGATTCTCGAAATACTATACGTACGTGATAGTAAAGAGTCGAATAATGGGCTAGCAAGAAAGTTGAGATCTCCTGATAATAAGCGTAGTGGATTATCTGAAGACTTACGACCAGTTTTGCCATTAATCATTAATTGGTAGGCATCAAAATATAACAAGTAGCTGCTATGGGCTGCCACACGACTTACGCTCTGTAGCCCAAGAAACAAGCCCTAGGTGAATTAAAATGGAGTTGATATATGCTAGAAATTAGACCTAATTGTGAATGTTGTGATAAAGACTTAATACCAGATTCTACCGAAGCAATGATTTGCACATACGAATGCACTTTTTGCGTTACATGTGTAAATGAAATACTAGAAAATGTATGCCCAAATTGTGGCGGTGGTTTTGTTCCTCGACCTATTCGACCTAAAATGGCTAGACGTATAGGTTTAAGTATCAACCATCAGCCTCCTTCAATTGAAAGAGTACATACCAAATATAGCATTGAAGAACTCAAAGAGTTCTCAGCAAAAGTTAAACACACAAAACCTGAAGATCGATGATTAATACATTCATATAACAAGCAGTTTAAACGGAAATAAAAAGGTTGGTTCGGCTTCGCTCAAAATGCTAACACATGTTTTTTGCAGTTTAACCCGGCGTTATGTTTCTAGGAGTTCTCTTTCATGGATTTGCGACCTACATCACAAGAAGAAGTTTTTTTAAGACTTGCTTACAATAGGTTTTATGATCTTGCCGATGAAATAATTGAAGACTCATTTTGGGAACAAGAAGACTGGTATCGTTTTAGCAAAGTGATTAACCTATTTTCAGTTTATGCAGAGTTACTAGCTTATGAGCCCTTTAAGTATGTTCTTGAGGCAATTAAGAAACAAAGACCTCCAATGGAATCTGAAATTGGTGGCCCATTGTTTAAATTTATTAGAAATACTTTTGCTCACTTTCCCTTGTTTGAGAGTTGGAATGAGGTTTGGTTAACAAAAGGCTTAGTAAATTGGCAGAAAGAAGGGTTAACCATTGATCGCTTTCTCCAAAAGTACGCTGGTCATACCGAAATAAAGTATAGATTCTGGGAAGCTGAGAAGAAAAAAATGACATATATAAGTATCAATTTTCCAGAACAATATGATGATAAAAAAATATATTTAAGCGAGATTCTTTCCGAAAAAGATGGCGTAAAGTTCTCGCTTATAATGATGCGGAATATATTAAACACACAAGTAGAGTCTATTAAAAACGGGATATAACAAGCATTTGAAGCGGAACTGCTAACAGTTTTCTCGGTTCTGATTCACTACACATTTGAGCCAGATAATACTCACAACTTATGACTGTGTTACCACCGACCACTATGGGCACTAAGCTGACTGTCAATACTTGAACAGTATGCATACTCACTTCTCTTTTAATGATGTGAAAAAACAACATAACCGAGAATGTCTTCGTAGAGAAGTGCTCGTTAAAAGCTCTATTTGGCTTGCCCAAGATCATCCAGAATAGCGCAGTCTGCATTGTCATCGCCTGCACAATGATCAAAAGAGTTCTGTAGCGAATTGACCATCTCCTGCAATTGGGCAATTTTTTGATTCAGCGTTTCGATATGCTCTTGTGTCAGTTGCTTAACATCTGCACTCTGACGGTTGGCATTTTTGCGCAGATATAGTAGTTCTTTCATTTGCTTGGATGAGAATCCTAAGTCACGAGAATGTCTTAAAAAGCATAAATCGTCTATATCGTCTTTAGAATATAAGCGATAACCTGAGTTCGAGCGATTTACGGTTTCTAGCAAGCCAATCTGCTCATAGTAACGAATCATTTTGGTAGAGATGCCGGATTTTTTGGATGCTTGACCAATATTCATATTTCTCCTCCTAACCTAGAAAGGGTTTAAGCATTAATGTTTAAACCCTATATGGATATTCTTTACGATTCTACATTCACTCTGTAGCGGTTTAGTAGTTCGCTGACTATACTTTAAAGTACTTGAGGCGTAACGCATTACCCAATACGAAAACAGAAGACAGTGCCATGGCGCCTGCCGCAAAAATGGGTGAGAGCAGGATACCAAAGGCGGGATACAAGACACCTGCGGCAATCGGGATCAAAGCAACATTATAAATAAACGCCCAAGCCAGATTTTGTCTGATATTACTGATGGTGGCTTTACTCAAGGCAATCGCGGTAGGCACGCCTTGCAGACTACCTGACATTAGCACCACTTCAGCCGCCTCAATCGCTACGTCTGTGCCTGTACCAATGGCTAACCCAACATCGGATTGAGCCAATGCAGGGGCATCGTTAATACCGTCACCAACAAATGCCACTCGGCCATATTGCTCTTGCAACTGGCGTATCGCATCCACTTTGCCTTCGGGTAACACTTCTGCCACTACCTGATCGATATTTAATTTTGCGGCAATCGCTTGGGCTGTATGGCGATTATCGCCTGTAATCATGGCCACTTTTAGGCCTAACTGATGTAGTGCGGCGATGGCGGCATGAGTCGTCTCTTTAATGGGATCTGCAACGGCGATGATAGCGGCCAATTGCTGATCAATCGATACATAGAGCGGGGTTTTACCTTCTTGCCCCAAACGTAGCGCATCTTGTGCAAAAGGCGCAACATCAAGCCCCAATTGTTGCATATAACGATCCGCCCCAATGTGAATCACTTGGCCTGCCACGTTTGCTTGAATACCCAAACCTGTCATCGCCTCAAAGTCAGTAATAGGTAGCAGTTGAATATTCTGTTGTTCTGCGGCTTGAACAATGGCTAAGGCAATGGGATGCTCAGACTTTGCTTCAACCGATGCCACCACGCGTAGGACTTGTTCTTTCTCAAACCCTTGTTGAACTTGGAAATCCGTTAACGTAGGTTTGCCTTCGGTCAATGTGCCAGTTTTATCAACGGCAACCACGCTTACATCCTGAAGCATTTGTAGCGCTTCACCTTTACGGAATAGCACACCTAACTCTGCACCGCGACCTGTACCGACCATAATAGAGGTGGGAGTGGCCAATCCCATTGCACAAGGGCAGGCTACAATGAGGACGGCAACCGCATTGATTAAACCAAAGGTTAAGGCAGGGTCAGGGCCAAAAATCAACCAAACTATGAAGGTTAATGCTGATAAAAACATCACCGCTGGTACAAACCACATGGTGACTTTATCCACCAATGCTTGAATCGGTAATTTAGAGCCTTGGGCTTGTTCTACCATACGAATGATTTGTGCCAACACAGAATCTTCACCAATGGCCGTTGCCCGAATATTCACGGTACCGTTTTGATTGATAGTACCGCCGATCACTTGATCACCGGCTTGTTTTTTCACCGGGACAGGTTCACCCGTAATCATCGATTCGTCAATATAACTGTGACCGTCAACGACTTCGCCATCGATAGGCACACGCTCACCTGGACGAATCTCAACTATCATTTGTGCAGTGACGTCTTCTACAGGGACTTCAATGACTTTGCCATCTTGCTGTATACGGGCCGTCTTTGCCTGCATGCCCATTAAATGCTGAATGGCCCCAGAAGTACGACCTTTAGCCTTTGCTTCAAAATAACGACCTAATAATATCAAGCTCACAATCATGGCAGCGGCTTCGTAATAGACGTGCACCGTGCCCTCAGGTAGCGCTTGCGGGATAAAGGTCGCTATGAGGGAAAAGCCATACGCTGCGATCGTACCAATCGCCACTAGCGAATTCATATCTGGCGCAAAACGCAATAAGGCTGGCACGCCTTTTTGATAAAAGCGTCGGCCTGGAAAGAGTAGTACCAATGTGGTCAAAACAAACTGTATCAACCAACTTTGCTGAGTGCCGAGGTTATTCACTACCCACATATGAAAGGCTGGAATCATATGCGAGCCCATTGCGAGAATGAATACGGGTAGTGACAACAGCGCAGAAAGCCCTAAATCTCGTTTAAGCTGATTTTGCTCCGAGGCTTTCTTATCTTGTCGATTACTTTGGTCTTGTTCTACCAGTTTGGCCTCGTAGCCCGCTTTTTTAACGGCCTCAATTAAGTCGCTCGTTTGTATTTGAGCATCGCCTTTAATCCAAGCGCGTTCAGTCGCAAGGTTTACAGTAGCTTGTTGCACGCCAGCGACTTTGGCCAAGGATTTTTCTACTCGTCCAACGCAAGAGGCACAGCTCATGCCTTCTATAGATAGCTCGATAGGCTTGGTTTCAGTCACCTTATAACCTGCGCGCTCTACCGCTTTGTTTAACTGGGCTACATCTAAAGGCTGAGATGAGTAAACAGTCGCCTGTTCAGTGGCAAGGTTTACCTCGGCATTTTCAACATGCTCAATATTTTTTAATTGTTTTTCGATACGCCCAACACAAGACGCGCAACTCATGCCTTCAATGCTCAGTATTTCTTGATAAATAGGGGCTTTAGTATTTTTTGTTTTCATAACAACCTCTGTCGTTTTTAACTATATTTTTAATCTTATTTTCAAATCTATAGTGACAGCATATAGGTTGACATCATGGTAAGGTCAAGCAGATTTCTTTAAATACTTTTAAACCCGTTTATAGTAGCGTCTTATATTTATCGTTGAATACAAAATAGCTCGATTATGGTTTATTGTTGAAGGTATGGCGGCATTAATTCTAAAATAGGGCAGGATAAATGACTGATAATAAGATAAACTGCCCAGCGAGCGCTGATAGGGTTCGATAACTCTCGATAGCTCTAGATCAATTCACTGTATTTGACTGCTAGCGAAGAAAATACCAATAATAAGAAATGCTGCTAGCAATGACAGAGTACAACGTCAATAGCAGGTGATATCAGCACCGTTAACATAAAACATTTATACAAGACCATTGATATTAAGGCACATCACTATGGAAGAAGTACCAAATACGATAGAACAAAGACCTGTATTCATGCCCAAAGTCAACAGTGACAATTTGGTAAAAACGGATATGGTTATGTTTGAGCGGCATGTGGGATTTGCGACCAGACAAAAGAAAAAATCCATCAATGACTTACAACAAGTCATTCGTAAAAAGTATGGGTTTAAGCATGTGTTAGAGCTGTCTAGCAAATCTGGTAATAAGCTGAGTTTTCCATTAAGCCCGTTTAGCTTAAAAATTACTGATGAGCATGATGACAATCCATATAGTGTCGAAAATGCTTTTCAAGCCAGTATGGTTTTTGAAGATGGTGGTCCTTACACGGATTTGCTGACTGCGCCGCCAAGACAAGCCCGAAAGGATGAGCGATTGATGACTTCGGGCGAGCTCATTGGCTACAATTACTTTGGAATGGAATGGGGCGTAGAGCCCTTAACGACATTTTATGATTGGCTGTACGTGAATGCGCTCAAGCAAAATCCTCAGCTGCATGAAGAAGTGATTCAATATCAGGGCTTCACTGATATTACCTTTAATCCTAAAAAATCTATTCATAGCGCGGCGTATGCGTTAGCGTTATTTGTGGCGCTGCATAAACGAGAATTGCTCGATAATGTTGAAGACCCAATGGCATTCTATGACTTATGCAATAATTTTAAAATCAGCAATACTGAGCACCTATTAGAAGAAGGTTGGATCTAATCGTCAAATTAGATCGCTTAAGTTTGCTTGAACCGAAAGCTACGATACATAATGTGTCGTGGCTTTTTTATTTCTCTATATTTAGAGCTATATATTCTCATCCCAATACGGCGGCGTGCCATAGTAGTTGGTCATAAAGTCGATAAAGCATCTGACTTTGTGAGGTAGTAGTTTTCTATGGGCATAGACTGCATACAACCCCAAAGGGCTAGGTTCATATTCTGGCAACACTACAACCAACTTACCAGTACTTAATGCTTCGCTAGCAATAAAAGTTGGCTGTAATATCAATCCTCCGCCTGCAATAGCTGCTTCAACGAGTACGTCACCATTATTACTATGGAAAACGCTACGTTCTTTGAATTGTTTGGTCTTTAGGTATTTGTAGATTTGACCCTTAGTTTCTACATTCATATAGCTATAATGCAAATAGCGATGCGACTCTAAATCCTCAAGTTGCTTAGGGGTGCCATGAGCTTTGAGGTACTCAGGCGAGGCGCATAGCACCACGCGAATCGGAGCAATCTGCTTGGCGATAAGCGATGAGCTTTGGAGCTGTCCGATACGCAGGGCAATATCAAACCCTTCTTCAACGATATCTACTTTTCGATCACTCAACTGCAGATCAACGGTAACTGACGGATAGCGCTCCTGAAAATCAGTGATGAGTTTTGCCATATGCTTTAAGGCAAAGGAGACGGGCGCACTGATGCGCAGGACGCCTTTGGGATGCTGCTGTAAGCCGCCTAACTGCGATGCCATCTCATCAATACTCAATAAAATCTGCTGCGCGTGTGTAAAGTATTGACTGCCAGCTTCTGTCAGGCTGACTTTGCGTGTAGTACGGTTGAGCAGGCGAGTATGTAGTTCCTCCTCTAGCTTTGCTACATACTTGCTTACTAGCTGCGGCGAGAGCTGCATCGTAATTGCCGCCTTACTAAAGCTGCCTTCTGTCACTACCGCGACAAAAGCACGCATGGCATCGATTCTATCCATATCTGTCCCTATAATTCTCTCGATATCAAATCCATTATAAACAGTATGTTGATAATTATTCAATATAACTGATCTTACTCTTTTATAGCGTTGATAGTAAAGTGTGCCTATATCATTTTCGACACTATTTATTCTAATCATACGTTATGGAGTGAGCATCAATGAAATCATCACTATTAAATACTATTTTGACATCAAAAGCTGGAGCAGCGGCCTTAGTTCTTCGTGTACCCGTTGGCCTAATTTTAGCAGCCCATGGCGCCCAAAAATTATTTGGTTGGTTCGGTGGTAACGGACTGGCAGGTACGGCTCAATGGTTAAGCAGTATGGGTATGGAGCCTGGCTACCTGATGGCAATACTCGCAGGCGGTGCTGAGTTCTTCGGTGGTCTGGCTATGGTATTAGGTTTGCTAACCAGACCGGCCGCTTTAGCCGCAGCTTTTACCATGTTGGTGGCTATTTTTTCTGTCCATATCAGTAATGGGCTGTTCGCTGATAATGGTGGTTATGAATACGCGCTAACATTGATGGTGGCTTCGCTTGCTCTAGCCATCCAAGGTGGCGGTTCCTTCAGTATGGATAAGGTATTGTCAGAAAAATTAGGATAGGTTTTATAGTTGTAAATAGCTTTATTCAATTTTCGTGAATAAAGCTGTTTAATTAGAGCCATTTAAGAAAAGCAACAAGGGGAAAGCCATGATAACACTTCTATCTAATGAGTCAGTTAGCCAGCCTGTATTGTTTATACCGCATGGTGCAGGGCCGTGCTTTTTCATGGATTGGCAACCAGCGGATACGTGGTATGAGATGGCAACGTTTTTAAAGAGCATTTCTGCTCGTTTGCCTGAGCGACCAAAGGCTATCTTAATCATTAGTGCACATTGGCAGACAGCTGAATTTAGTATCACCGCTAGTAAGCAACCTGATCTCATTTATGATTATTATGGCTTTCCTGAACATACTTACAGTTTGACTTATCCAGCCTCAGGCGCACCAGCATTGGCGGAGAAAGTCAGTAGTCTACTGACAGAGGCAGGGGTAAGCAATAAACAAGATGCGGAGCGTGGGTTTGATCACGGGGTATTTATACCGCTCAAGCTAATGTTCCCTGAGGCGGATATTCCAGTGGTCCAACTATCCCTGCGTCATGATTTAGACCCACAAGCGCATTTGGCTGCTGGTCAGGCATTGGCGTCATTGCGTACAGAGGGTGTGCTAATCATCGGTAGCGGCATGAGCTTTCATAATATGCGCGGTTATGGCGATACCAGTTTTACTGAACCGTCAGAGCGTTTTGATGAATGGCTAACGAACACTGTAGAATCAGCAGATTCGAATAAACGACTCACGGCCTTGGCTAATTGGAAAAATGCTCCTCATGCGCTTGACTCACATCCGTTAGGGGCAGAAGAGCATTTGTTACCGCTTATGATAGCGGTGGGTGCAGCAGGACGTGATAAAGGCCAAAAGACTTACTCCCAGCAAGTGCTAAAAACGCAATTGTCAGCTTTTCAGTTTGGGTAAGTATTTTGAAAATCATAGATCACGGTGTTTCAGCGTAATTGTCAAAAATAAAACATCCTTTGAATCTCAGAATCAAAGGATGTCTTAGATTAATACAGCAATTATTAATGGCATATCAAATTAGAGATAACGTCGCTTATTATTCGTAGTTTGCCACCACATTATTCCCATCAAGTTTGAATTTATAAGTATTGAGCACAATACTCTCATCATCTAAACACTGGCCAGTAGCTAGGTTAAAGCGTTGTTTATAGATGGGCGAGGCCACATAAAGCACTTCTTTTGCTGTTCCTGTATCATCTGTAATCGTGGTTCCACCAATCAACCCCCGTGACAGTACATTGGCTTGACTGAATGGATCGTAGTTATCAAGAGCAAATAAATCGTTCTCTTTGGTACGAAAGATAGCAATTTGTTTGCCATCTATCAGGGCGCAGACACCGGTTTCAGGAATGATATCGTCAAGTGTACAAATAGTCTGTTGGTTCATGAGGCGGTATCCTTAGTGATGATAATATTGCTCTGTATGAATGATAAATCGTGAGTGATAAGCTGCAATTTGCAAAACATGATTTGAGAAAAATGAGTCGTAAAACTTGAGTCTAAAAACATGAGTGGAAAAAACAGCACCTTGCTTGTTGTGATAACAAACAAGGCACTCATCATTGGCTAGGCCAATTCAACCAGGTTGATGGTTGCTTTTTCCGCATCAGTCGCTGGGCGAATCTGCTCACGATCAGTCACGAAAACGACATTATCATCGCCTTTCTCACTGTTTACAAAATGACGGAAACGTTTGAGTTTTTCGGTGTCATTAATCGTCGCTGCCCACTCACACACGTAATTGTCGACCAATAATTGCATTTGTGCTTCGAGCTCATCTGCTATGCCCAAACTGTCTTCGATAATGACGGCTTTTAGATAATCAAGCCCGCCATCTAAGCTTTCACGCCACTTTGAGGTGCGCTGTAGCTTGTCCGCTGTTTTGATATAGAACATAATGATGCGGTCGATGTATTTGACCATGGTTTCGGTATCCAGATCGGTGGCGAACAGCTCACCATGACGCGGGGTAATACCGCCATTACCACAGACAAATAAATTCCAGCCGTTTTCAGTCGCAATCATGCCAAAGTCTTTACTTTGCGCCTCAGCACATTCGCGCATACAGCCTGACACACCCATCTTGATTTTGTGCGGCGAGCGCACGCCTTTGTAACGATCTTCTAATCTCAAGGCGAGGCCAATGCTGTCATCGACGCCGTAGCGGCACCAGTTATTACCGATACAAGATTTCACGGTACGTAAAGATTTACCATAGGCATGGCCAGTCTCAAAGCCTGCTTGCACCAGTTGCGTCCAAATATCAGGCAATTGCTCCATGCGTGCGCCAAACAGATCGACCCGCATCCCACCAGTGATTTTAGTGTATAAATTAAACTGCTTCGCCACTTGACCCAGTACGATGAGCTTGTCTGCAGTAATTTCACCGCCCGGCACACGCGGTACGACGGAATAAGTGCCGTCTTTTTGGATGTTACCTAAGTAGTAATCGTTACTGTCCTGTAGTGGTGTCAGCTCAGTCTTGAGTACGTAGTCATTCCAGCACGATGCCAAAATAGAGGCGACCGTTGGTTTACATATCTCACAACCATGACCGCTACCATGTTCAGTTAGTAATTCATCAAAGGTTTTGATACCGTGCACGCGAATCAAGCTATATAAATCTTGACGAGAGTAAGCAAAGTGCTCACACAAGTCATTGTTTACTTCAAAGCCCATGGCGGTGAGTTGATAGCTGACCGTATCTTTGACCATAGGGGCACAGCCGCCACAGCCACTACCAGCACTGGTCATGGTTTTTACATCGCTGACGGAGTATGCGCCGTTTTCGACGGCTGAGCAGATAGCACCTTTGGTCACGTTATAACAAGAACAAATCGTGGCGGTATCTGGCAGATTGTCGATGCCCATCACGGGTTTTTCGACATTGGGTAATATCAGGCTTTCTGGGTGTGCGGGTAGGTCAATGTCATTTAAATATAATTGCAATAGGTTGTTATAGTCTTCGGTGTCGCCTACCAATACAGCGCCAAGCAATCGTTTGTTATCTGGTGTGGTGACCAGTTTTTTATAAATTCCCTCAGCAGGGTTCTGATACAGGTAGCTTAAGCTGCCTTCACTTGAGCCATGTGCGTCGCCAATACTACCTACATCCACACCCATCAGTTTTAACTTGGTGCTCATGTCAGCACCCGTAAATATCTGTTTGCTATCACCAGCGATTTGCGCGGCACAGATACTGGCCATGTTGTAACCGGGAGCTACCAGACCAAATACTTTATTGTCCCATACTGCGCATTCGCCTACGGCATAAACATGATCTACATTGGTGCGACATTGCTCATTGATCAAGATGCCACCACGCCCGCCCATTTCGATACCGCATTCGGGATTGTTTTTAATGAGACCGTCTTGCGGTCTAATACCAGCGCTAAACACAATCATATCGGTCGTTAGAGAGGTGCCATCTGTAAACTGCATGGTTAAATGTTGACCATCACTGCTAGTGTCATCAGAGTCGCGTGCAGTATTAGACAGAATCTCTTTGGTGTTTTTGCCTGTCAGTACTTTGACACCCAGTGCTTCTATTTTACGCTTTAAGATCTCACCACCAGCGGCATCAAGCTGAACGCCCATCAATTGCGGTGCGAACTCGACCACATAGGTATCAAGCCCTAGCGTCACGAGCGCTTTTGCGGCCTCAAGCCCCAGTAAGCCACCACCAACCACCACGCCTTTTTTGACAGTGGGTAGCTCAGCAATCGCTAGAATCTCATCTAAATCTGCAATGGTACGGTATACGTGGCAGTGCGGATGCTCGCGGCCTGGGATGGGCGGCACAAAAGGATATGAGCCCGTCGCTAGCACCAATTCAGAGTATTCAATAATCTCGCCTGCCTCAGTAGTAATACGCTGACTGGCAGAATCGATATCTACAATGCATTGATTCAAATGCAAATTAACTTTTGATAATTCGTAAGCCGTTAAATCTACTAGGTTCAGCTTACTGGCATCTTTATGTTCAAAGTAGCTCGACAAATAAACACGGTCATAAGCAGGGCGGTCTTCTTCAGCAAATACATGAATATCAAATTGCTGGTGCAGTCCTTGCTCAATTGCTCGTTCAATAAAGTGATGACCGACCATACCGTTGCCAATCACCACCAAATTGCCTTTGTTTTCTGTGTTCAATGCAGTGCTAATCATGCGTCTGTCCTTAGTAATGGGGCTGGTTGAATACGGACATCGTTTATTTTTTATCACGCTATAAACGGCTCCGTCTCTCAACAACAGCTGATAAACAGCATTTAATACCTACTATTACAGAGCATTCAATAATCATGCCAGAGCACTTCGATTAGCTAGGTTTTTGCGTGTTGCCATCAGACATAAAGGTATACCGTATCGGTTCGAGTCACTTATGTACAAAGGTTTTTACGTGAGTATAGTTAGCGCCACTATTTGCCAAAAATCAGGGTGAACACGATTGTTAACGACAGTGATATCAAAAATTAATGCACCAAAATAGACACTACAGTGCCCCAAGTTGGATGTTATTGCTGTTTATAAGGGAGGCTGATGGAGTGTTTTAAATCTGCTGTGTTAATGCTTTATTGGCATAAGCGTCAGGTGTGGTAATGGTTATAGACCCGCCAGTAAAGGCGCTTGGATAATTAACGAGTGCTGATCTTTATACGGATTTGGCAGCGTACATAAATAACTGGCATAACCATTGCACTGCTTGAAACATTGCTACTTATCATATTTGAATACTGCATTTTTTGAACACTTAGTACCTTTAGTACGTTGTCAGAACCCTGAAGTTAATCATTTGAGGAAGTTGCCTATGTCATCATCAGCCCCCGTTGCACCTAGTAAAGACAAGCTTAATGTTTTGTCATTTACGGGTAAAAATAAAATCCTTCATTTAGGTTGGATGGCATTTTTCCTTACCTTTTTTGTATGGTTTAACCATGCACCATTTTTATCAGCGATTGGAGAAACACTCAATCTGAGTAAAGATCAAGTCAAAACGCTACTCATTTTAAACGTGGCACTGACTATTCCTGCCCGCGTGATTATCGGGATGCTGACAGACCGTTTTGGCCCTCGTATTGTTTATACCGCCATTTTAGCCATTGGTGCTATTCCTTGTTTTACCTTTGCGTTCGCGCAGGATTACAACACCTTGGCACTGTCTCGGTTTTTACTGGGTTTTGTGGGTGCAGGTTTTGTGGTGGGTATCCGTTTGATGAGCGATTGGTTTCCAACCAATGAATTGGGAACAGCTGAGGGCATTTATGGGGGGTGGGGTAATTTCGGCTCAGCAGCAGCGGCACTGTTATTGCCGACTATCGCGATTGGTGCCGCAGCAGTGTTCGGTGGTGATGAAGGTTGGCGTTATGCAACAGCCACGTCAGGAGTTGTGATGGCGATTTATAGCATCATTTTTTATAAGATGGCGCGTAATACACCCAAAGGAGCTGCTTATTTTAAACCCAAAAAATCAGGTGCCATGATGGTGACGTCATCAGGTGATTTTTGGTTAATGATGGTTTTTAAACTGCCTATGTATTTGGCATTGGCCCTATTGGCGTGGAAACTATCACCTGATGGTGTGAGCTTGCTGAGCCAGTCTAGTGTCACCATGGTCTATATCGGCCTTGCGATACTGTATGTTTACGAGTTCATCAGTAGCTACCGCTTTAATAAAGAGGTTTTCACCACGCCTGTACCAGTGGCGCATCGTTATGATTTTAAGCAAGTAGGTATTTTAAATATTTTGTATTTTGCTACGTTCGGCTCAGAGCTTGCCGTCGTGTCGATGCTTCCTTTGTTTTACCAAGAAACTTTTAGTTTATCGATTGTGATGGCAGGGGTATTGGCATCGAGCTATGCCTTTATGAATCTCATGTCACGCCCAGGTGGCGGTTGGCTCAGTGATAAGTTTGGTCGCAAAATTACTTTGTTGATTTTGACAGCTGGTTTGGCCATCGGGTATCTATTAATGGGCTTCCTTGACTCAACGTGGCCACTGGCATTGGCATTGTTAATCACAATGTTTTGCTCATTCTTTGTACAGGCAGGTGAGGGTGCTGTTTTTGCAGTGATTCCTCTGATCAAACGCAGTATGACAGGGCAGTTTGCAGGGATGACAGGCGCGTATGGCAATGTTGGATCAGTGGTGTATTTAACGGTGTTGAGCCTGGTGTCTTATCAAGTGTTTTTCTTTGTAATTGCCGCGACAGCAGTGGCTGGATTCTTTGCTTTGTTTCTCTTAAAAGAGCCAGAAGGCATCATTATTGAAGAGATGCCAGATGGCACATTTGCCGAAATACAAGTGAGTCATAGATAGTACGGGGTGAAGACAGATGACGATAGCACACGCCAATAGAAACAATAGTCAAAATGCGGATGGTGATATGTACCAAAACGCTGATGAGATGGCGGTTCATTTTAATACAGGCAATCCGTCATCTCTAATAGGCTCAGGTCAGTTTGTTACCAACGATGTCAGCCAGCGCATTGATAGCCACGCTATTGATAAGACTGGTGACAGTAAGGATATTGTTGATGCCAGTACTGCATTATGGTGGCTTGATTTTTTCACTATGGCAGGTCGCAAGACTGAAAACCAAGACAGCTTACTTATCACCACCTGCTTGCCCTATCAATGCTCAGGTGCAGAATCATCTAATGCTAATCGCTCAATGCCTCATGCAGTATCTCACCCGTCCTCATCAGCCCCATTATTGGTGCTGATGGCAGATGGGGTCAGCGCTTGTCAGTTTCCAAAACAGGCAAGTCGACTGGTAGTGAATACCATTGCTCACAAAATCACATTAGGGTTGACTGCACTGGCACAATCACAAGATGAGACGTCATCCATCAGTTTTGATGATGATCAAGTCGCCACTATCATCAAAACAGCAGTCAACAAAGCCAACGATATTCTATATTTTCCTCAATCGTATCAACGGGTACCGCCGTTGTTGTCTACGTTATCAGGCTTGCTCTGTATCGGTGACCGTATTCACCTGTTTCATACAGGCGACTCTCGAATATACCGCGTTGGGGTAGATTGTCTGACAGTATTGAGCAAAGATCATCGCGTGCACCGCGGCCAAGACAAAGGAGCGCTTGCTGCAGCTATCGGCGCAGATAGCCAGTTAGAGCTACAACAATCGGTATTTACCCTTCATCAAAACGAATGTTTGGCCATTATGACAGATGGGGTTTATGAGCATATAGAGCCCACAGAGTTGCAATTTGAGCTGTGCAGCAGTGCGACTGATATATTTCAGTTGATGGCCACCACGCACAAATTACCGCTAGGGTTTAACACCAGTCAAGCCGTGTGCGAGCAAGCCTTTAGTGCAGGCAGTCATGATAATCTAAGCATGGTCATGCTGAGTATGAACACACGATCAGCCCATTTTACTTCTATCAATGGCTCAAAGGGTATTGGTCATTTTGATGGCATTGACTTTGATAATCTGGATACGGTCATACATGATGTGAATCGCTACCAGCTGCCAACCGATTTACAGATAGGCGATCATATTGATGGTTTTACTGTGATTGGTATCATTGCTCGTACGGCTCGCAGTCACGTGTACTGGGTGCAAGATGAATACAATCATGACTTTGTTCTAAAATCACCCAGTTTAGACTCTGTTGCCGATGGTCACTATCTGCGTGATTTTCTAAAAGAACGTAAAATCGGTTTGAGCCTATCAAAACATCGCCGCGCAGGAGAGTCGGCTTACAATCAAGCTGATCCCAATCGATTGTCTGTCAATCCTGCATCCAACAATAGTGGTCATAACGTGGGTTCTGGGCTCAGTGAGTCGGGGCTGCTGCGTTACTATCCAGTACCAGCAAGTACCACATACTTATATCATTTGACTGAATATATCGCCGGTGAGAGTCTACGGGACTTTATGGATCGTCATGAGCCTTGTGATGTGTGGCAAACCTTTGATTTACTCACCAAAATTGGCATGGCGGTTCGAGTCATGCATCGCAACTATCTGTTGCATCAAGACATCAAACCCGAAAACATTCTTTTAACCAAATCAGGCGCCGTCAAACTGATTGATTTTGGTTCCGCCAGTTCCTCTATCTTAAAAGACAGCACCCGACCACCAAATGGTGATTTGCACTATGCTGCACCAGAATATTACACCGATGCACCAAAAGGCGTGCATTCTGACTTGTTCTCGATTGCAGTGATTGGTTATGAACTGCTGACGGGGCAATTGCCATTTAATACCCAAACACTAATGATGCCAAACCAAACACTAATGATGCCCGCGCAGCCGCTACGGCAACAGAACGTACCTGACACCAGCCAACAGGCACTCATGCGTGCGCTGCATGTCAATACTAACGCGCGCTATCAAGCCATTGGTGAGTTTTTACAAGATTTTAACCCCGATAATAAGGCGCACAGCCGCGACCCAGAGCCTCTCATTAAGCGTAACCCTCTACTAGTATGGCATGGCATTTGCTTCATAGAGTTTGTCATCATTTTATTGTTGTTGGCGTACTTTTCATGACACGCTGTTTTGCATTCAATGCTGCTCCGCGCGGCTAAGGAATTTTCTGTTTATGTCGCTATCTATGTCGCAAGCCTCCACTAGGGTAGATACTCATACCAACACTCACGCCTTAGCATCAGACCATCAAAAAAACGCTGGCATCGTTATTATCGGAGCGGGCATGGCAGGCAGTCGTTTTGCCATTGAGCTTGCTCGCACGCAATCAAATGATGACACCGCCCGTTTGCCAATTACGTTAATCAGTAAAGAGCCGCAAGTGGGCTATAACCGCATTATGCTGTCACCAGTATTGGCTGGCGACACAGCGTTTGAAGATACTTATTTATATGACAACTCAGAGTATGAGCAGCTGGGTATTACCGTGCTGGCTGGGGTTGCAGTAGAGACAATAGATACTAAGTGCCAGTGTATTGAGCTAGATGATGGGCAAACACTCAACTATGCCAAGTTAATAATGGCCACAGGATCAACTGCTCGAGTCATTCCGTTCCCCAATCACACGGCTAAGGGCGTGCATGTGTTTCGAGACCTTGCCGATGTGACCGCTCTGATGGACTATGCCCGCCAAGGAAAAACGGGTTTGGTGATTGGCGGTGGCGTACTGGGATTGGAGGCTGCCTGCGCGTTAGCGGCACAGGGCGCGAGTATGACGGTCATTCATATGGATGGTTATGTCCTCAATCGTCAATTAGACCTGCCAGCCGCCGAACTTTTGCAAGCCGAGCTCCGCCGCCGAGGGGTTTGTCTCGCGGTTTCTGCACACACTGAAGCCATTGAGATGAATGACGCAGGAGAAGTATGCGGACTATCTTTAAAAGACGGGCGCATGCTAGCGGCCGATTTTATCGTGATGGCAGTGGGTGTGATACCCAATACAGCGCTTGCTAAGCAAAGCGGACTCGAGGTTAATCGCGGTATTGTGGTCGATGATTTTATGCATACCAGTTGTCCCAATGTTTATGCGATTGGTGAGTGTATAGAGCGAGAGGGCGAGCTATTTGGAATGGTGGCGCCGGTCAATCAACAAGTAGATACGTTGGTCACGGTTTTAAAAGATGCTTTGATAAAAAACGATACAAATGTGATAGACAATAAAACTGCCGTACCAGATCACTGGGTTTCTTTTGTGAGCAAACCGTTGTCATTAAAATTAAAAGTATCTGGTATGTCGGCATTTTCTGCAGGGCAAATCGCTTTTGATGACGAAGCCGCTGATACTGTTGAAACCCTCGTATATCGTCAGCCTGAATTAAACCATTATCATTGTCTGTACCTCAAAGAAAACAAACTCATTGGTGCTGTGCTTTATGGGGACACCAGCGATGGCAGCTTTTATAGCCAGTTGATTATAGATAACGTTGATATTACGTCCATCAAAGACACACTCATATTTGGTGAGGCATATTGTCATTTGGATGAAATCACACTTAACAATTTGCCAACTACGGAAGTAGATATAGAATTTAATGAGACAGACAAGAACGTCGATCATCATAAAGCGGCTGAACTGTTAGAGGATGCATTATGAATGACGCTATTGCCAATGAATCTGCTGCAAGCAAAGTAGTATCAGCTAATAAATCGAACGGCCTACCTAATAGCGTGCAAAAAGCAACAGACTGCGTCATTGAAACACATGATATAAGTGCTGCCAAAAATATAAAAAAAGCACTGACGTCTTCTGATGGCGATTTGATTGATAGCTCGATTGATAGCTCTATCACTACTATCCGCACGACGTGCCCTTATTGCGGAGTGGGATGCGGTGTTTTAGCGAGCGTAAATGAGACAGAGGTGCTGAGCGTTAAAGGAGATCCTGAGCATCCGGCTAACTTTGGTAAATTGTGCTCCAAAGGGAGTGCGCTAGCACAAACACTGGGCACTGCGCGCCGCTTGACCGAGCCATATTATCAAAACAAGCAAGCAGTCATGAAACAGCATCAGCCTATGCAATTGGGTAATGATTTCAATGCTATAGACGTATCCGACAAGCCACTTATAAATCAGACAGACTGGGACACCGTTTTAGATGACGTAGCCAGTCGTTTAAATGACACTATCGCTAAACACGGGCGAGACAGCATTATGTTTTATGTCTCAGGTCAATTGCTGACTGAAGACTATTACGTGGCTAACAAATTTATAAAAGGGTTTATTGGTAATAATAACATCGACTCCAACTCTCGGCTGTGTATGTCATCTGCAGTAGCTGGGCACAAACGTGCGTTTGGTGCAGACCTTGTGCCGGGTAATTACGAGGATTTGGAAGCTTGTGATTTATTGGTACTGGTAGGCTCCAATATGGCGTGGTGCCATCCTATTTTGTTTGGTCGATTTTTAGCAGCCAAAAAAGCCAATCCTAATAAAAAACTGATTGTAATAGACCCGCGCCGTACGGACTCTTGTGAATTTGCTGATTTGCATTTACCAATTGCTGCGGGTACGGATACACATTTATATAATGGGTTGCTGCATTACCTAGATCAGCAGGGTTGCCAAGATGATGAATATGTTAACCAAAGCTTGGGCGTTGATGATGCGGTGAATGCTGCCAAAGCATGGAGCATTGACAAAGTTGCACACGCCTGCCAAGTGTCGGCAGATAGTATCCGCCAGTTCTATGAATGCGTTGCCGCCACTGATAAAACAGTCACTGCCTTTAGTATGGGCGTTAATCAATCACAAAGCGGAACCGATAAGGTCAATGCTATTACCAATACCCATTTGTTCACGGGGCGTGTGGGCAAAGTAGGGGCCAGTCCGTTTTCACTTACTGGACAGCCTAATGCAATGGGTGGACGAGAAGTCGGCGCCCTTGCAAATCTGTTGGCGGCGCATTTAGAACTAGACAATGCCGATCATCGTCAGCTTGTGGCAGACTTTTGGCAGTCGCCTCAACCTATCTCCCCAAACGTGGGTGTCAAAGCCTGCGATGCTGCCGCTGCCATATTGGATGGTCGTATCAAGGCCATTTGGATTATGGCCACCAACCCTGTGGTCAGCTTGCCAGATGCGGATAATTTTCGTCAAGCGCTTGCTGCATGTGATTTGGTAATTGTCTCTGATTGCTCGGTAGACAGTGATACGGTAAAGTGTGCCGACATTGTACTGCCTGCTCAAGGGTGGGGTGAAAAATCTGGAACGGTCACCAATTCTGAACGGCGTATCTCTCGGCAGCGGACATTAATGCCTGCAGCAGGGCTTGCCAAACCAGATTGGTGGATACTGTCTCAAGTTGCCACACGAATGGGATTAACGGGGTTTGATTACCAACATCCTAGCGAGATATTTAATGAGCATGTGGCATTGACCGCTGATGGTAATACGCATAGCCACAGAACATCTCACTCTAATAAGAATTACCCTCGTTATCTGAACCTTAGCAAAGACTTGTCTGCTTTAATGACAGATGAGGTACCAGCCGATAAACCTGCTCAACAATATATTAGCCAGCATATTAACCAGAACGGCAATCAAATACATCAGCCAATCGTACTCAGTCAGCAAGCATACGAAGAGATGCTACCGTTTCAATGGGGTGGCACGCGTATCTCTATGATTGATAAGATAAAACCTTTAGAAAACGAGATTATTAATTCCGCTGCTACTATTACTAAGTCACAGTTAATCGCTATTACACCCTCTAATGAAGCGAGCGTAGCTAATGTGCATCGATATCAAAGCAGGCAAAAACCCCAACTGATTGTTGATAATCGAACACCCTCTAAACACGAGGTTGAGTATGATACTCAATCTGAAAACGAAGTGTTTCATGTACGCCTGATTACTGGCAGGCTGCGTGATCAATGGCACACCATGACTCGCACTGGCCTTGCATCGCAGTTAAATCAACATCAGCCAGTACCGACACTGACCATACATCCTAATGATGCACGGCAGCTAGGTGTTCAAGACAATGATTTTGTGCAACTGCATCGTAGGTATGAAAACTACGGAAAGTATGAAAGTTATGAGAACGGCGTGACCAATAATGGCATAGTCATTGATATCGCGATGAGTACGGCTAGGGATGGCAACGAGCCCGCAAGTACCGTAATGGCGCAAGTTGCCATTAGCGATACGTTGCGCGTTGGTGATGCGTTTATGCCCATGCATTGGAGCAATGCTTTTGCTAGCTTTGCTCGGGTAGGTCCCCTTATTCCAACAGTCGTCGATCCACATTCAGGGCAGCCAGAGCTCAAAAATTCGGCGATCAGTGTCACGTCCGTTCCTATGCAATCATTTGGCAAGATTTTGGTGCATCCTGAGTGGCAAGACGCCGTTATAGTGCAACTACGTACTATTTTGGCCAATTTTTCTGCGCAATCGTCAGAGAAAGAATTGTCTGAAACAAAATGCGAAGCACATTCGAATAATATTTTGCCAGAGGCATTACCTGCACTTACTTGGAGTTTGAGTCATCAAAATAACAGTGTCTTGATAAATCTCGCTAGCCCGATGGTGGAGGCTAGCAGTACCTTAGCGTGCCCCGAGTTTTGGCAGCAGTTTATGGCCTCTATGCAATCATTATCACAGCCAAACTGTCAAGAGCGTGTCATGCATACGGCGTTTACGGTCGATAATGTACAGAATCAATTGCGTTTTATTGTGACGCAATCTGCGCCTGAGACGGACTCAAATAACGCTGCCATAAATAGTGGGTCATCTGATGATGAGAGACCCAGCACACAACTGATTATGGCTATTTATGTTGCTCCAACGCAAAAGCAATTACCGAGTGTACGTTGGCTCGATAGCTGCTTTACGGATACTAGTCAAATACCTGTTAATCAACGATATAAATGGTTGCTAGCGGGGCGGCCTGCCAGCGGCTATGTTGATCCAGGACCTTTAGTGTGCTCATGTATGTCAGTTGGAAAAAATACCATTCTCAACGCTATCACACAGCATGGTTGTATTAGTGCGACGGCAGTGGGTAAGCAGTGCCGAGCAGGTACCAATTGTGGCTCTTGCGTGGGGCAAATTAACGCATTAATCGCAGAATGCGGCCCATTGGCACAAGCTTAAATGATGTTATGGCACGTCGCTTGCAGCCTTTTATATGCAATTACTGGTTGAGTGTTGTGTTATGAACAATAAGCCATTTTAGGGTAGGGGTTTATTGACAACTTTGCTTGTGGTTGCCCATTTTGCTGTATTCACGCTGTTATCAGGAGTCACCACCATGACCAATATATCTGCCGCTACCTCAATGCATGAGACCTATCAGCTAATGGATCAACACTGCGCAGAAAACGTGCAAACTTGCACCAAAAGAGGCACTGTGCATCTGATTGGCGCAGGATCTGGTGACCCTGAGCTATTAACATTAAAAGCGTGGCGAGTAATGCAGCGCGCAGAGGTCGTGTTATACGACAGTCTGGTGTCTGAGGATATTTTGGATATGTGCGCGAGCACGGCTGAAAAAATATTCGTTGGTAAGCGCCGCGCCAATCATGCATTGCCACAAGAAAGTATTAACGAGCTACTGGTCAAACACGCGCTGGCAGGTAAGATGGTGGTTCGCTTAAAAGGTGGCGACCCTTTTATTTTTGGACGCGGCGGCGAAGAGCTACAGGAAGTGGTACGTCATGGCATTCATTTTGAGTCTATTCCAGGTATTACTGCCGCCAGTGCCGCTGCTAGCCGTACAGGAATTCCACTAACGCACCGTGACCATGCTCAATCGGTCAAGTTTGTTACTGCTTGCAAAAAAAATGGCGCGCCTAATAACGATTATAGTGAGCTAATGGACAGCAGCCAGACAGTTGTGTTTTACATGGGTTTGCACCGTTTGCATGAGATGACACAAGGGTTGATAGCAGGCGGACGTGACAGCGAAACGCCTTTTGCTATCATTAGTCATGCCAGTATGCCAACGCAGCAAGTACTTATCGGCACATTAAGTGATATCGCTGATCAGCAAGCTGAAGCAAAACTGCCAACCCCTGCACTATTGATTATGGGTGATGTGGTCACTTTATATCATGAGTTTGCAGACTATAATCTTGGCGCCATGGGTAAAGGTGAGTTTGTTGATGTTGATAAAGTGATAAGCAGTAATGATTTAATACCCAATTTGGAGAGTATTGCGTAGGATAACTATGTTTAAAAGACTGTTATTTTAAGAAACTGTTACTAAGGTGATTATGTGCACCCGTCTAGAATCTTGTGTAGAACCATGTTTAGTCTAGATAATACTTACATCAAGTTTAAGAGTGTTCGATGTCGTTTCAAGGTTGGCTATAGCTAAGTTACTTATTATAGATTTCGTAATTGCTCGATTAACCAACGATGTATGCCACTGTCAGCAGTACGTGGATGCCATGCTGCGATGACCTTAAAAGTAGGCGGCAATGCTTCCACCTCAAGTTCTTTGACCTTATTGCTCGGCAATAATCGCGAAGGATAAAACGCAATCATGTCAGTCGTGTGCAAAATATCTGGTACAGCCGAAAAGCTAGGAACCGACATCACAATATTTCGTTTTAGACCTTTTTCTGCAAACCATTGATCATGAGAGCCGCGTAAATTAGCACGCGAGGGTGACACGACTAGCTGCGCGTGTGCAGCCACTTGCGACAGCGTCAATGGCTCTGTGGCAAAGGTATTTTCACAACCCGTCACGCATAAATGTTGCTCTTCAAATAAAGTCACATATGATAAGTTATCAGGGATAAATTCAGGGAAGGTAATCAACAAATCAAGCTCGCCTGCTGCAATCAGCTGATTGATATTGTCTGAGGCAAAATCACGTACGATTAACTTCAAATCTGGTGCTTCGCGTCGCGTAATATTAAACAATTGCGGTAATAATGCCTGCGTCGCATAGTCAGTCGCACTAATCGTAAATATGCCTTTGTATGTGTGCGGCATAAAAATCTCTGGCTCTAACAAATCTTCCAACTGCTTTAATATATGGTCAATAGGTTGCTGCATCGATAGCGCTTTTGGTGTTGCCACCATGCTATTGCCTTGACGAATAAACAAACGATCATCAAACACCTCACGTAACTTGCGTAACTGCTCACTGATGGCTTGTTGGGTCAGCCCCATTTTGCGTGCGACTTGCGACAAGTTTTTTAGATCAAGTAGCGCCTGCAATACTCTAAGTTGCTTGATATCGAGCCGATTCATACCATTCATAATTTCATACCATTAATAATTGTATCTTAAACAAGAAACGGTTGTTTCTAATTGTACCTGCAAAACGCTATGCTGACCAACATTGCTTAAGTAGCCACTAAATGAGCTGTTAAGCATTAAAACAGGCTCAATACATTCAATAATAAGCCATCAGCTGCTTTAAAAGAGATACTTATGACACAAACTATTCCAGGTACAAAGACATTATTTTCCTCTGTAGCACTTGGGCCTTATACGCTCAACAACCGTATCGTAATGCCGCCATTGACACGCTCTCGTAGCACGCAACCTGACAATATCCCTAATGACTTAATGGCCAGCTATTATGCACAGCGTGCGTCAGCAGGCTTTATGGTGACGGAAGGTACGCAGATTGAGCCAAGAGGTCAAGGTTATGCTTGGACACCGGGTATCCATTCACCAGCCCAAGTTGAAGGCTGGAAAAAAGTCACGCAAGCAGTACATGACAAAGGCGGTATTATTTTTGCTCAGCTTTGGCATGTAGGCCGTGTGTCGCACACCAGCTTGCAGCCTAATGGTGCTCAGCCGGTAGGGCCGTCTGATATTACCGCTGATAACGTCAAAGTATTTATTGAAACAGGTCCAGGTGCAGGTGCATTGGCTGATCCAAGTGAGCCACGCGCTCTCAGTACCGATGAAGTTGGTGAGTTGGTAACGATGTATGCGGCCGCTGCGCGCAATGCATTGGAGGCGGGTTTTGATGGGGTAGAGCTGCATTGTGCTAACGGTTATTTGGTCAATCAGTTTATCTCTGAGCACACCAATCACCGTGATGATCAATATGGTGGGTCGTTGACCAATCGTTTGCGCTTCTTAAAAGAAATCGTCGCTGCTGTCAGTGATGTGGTGGGTGCTGATCGTTTAGGCGTACGCTTTGCGCCATTATTTGCGAGTACGGATGAGACGCGCGTGTATTTAGGCTTGGTAGAGTCAGATCCCCATCATACCTATGTCGAAGCAGTCAAATTGCTTGAGCAAGCGGGTATTGCTTATTTGTCCATTGCAGAAGCTGATTGGGATAATGCGCCTGATTTACCAGACACTTTTTATCAAGCAGTCAGAGAAGAGTTTTCAGGCCGTATTATTTATGCTGGCAAGTACACGGTACAAAAAGCTGTGAACATTTTAGAAAAAGGCTACGGTGATTTATTCGCGTTTGGTCGTCCTTTTATCGCCAATCCTGATCTGCCAGAGCGTATTGCCAATAACTGGCCATTGAATGAAGTAGATCCTACCACGATGTATGGTGGTACTGATGTGGGCTACAGTGATTATCCTTACTATCAAGAATAGCAAAGTACATAAACAGTGACTGAGATAAGGCCATTAATACTAATGGCCTTATTTTCATTTATAAATTTGTGACTTGTTGGATATTCACAGACAGTCAATCTTTAAGCGACAATTATTGTTTTTGTCGCTTAAAGGTTTTTCTTTTATCGTTTTATCAATAGGTAGTAGGCAATGAATCAGAATTCCAAAGACAGACTTATACGCATATTGATAGGATATGTCGGACTTTATCCAACGCTCCTAATCGTATTGACGTTATTGAAGCCTGTGACCCAAGGATTAAGCCTGCCAGTGGTGGTATTAATTGAAACGATAATACTTGTTCCACTGACACAGTTGGTGTCTTTCCCACTAGCAGGCTGGGTCATTGAGCGTCTGAGCAGAAAAGAGTGATCACTTTTCGCAGCGTTCACTGGTACACCATTCTCTTATTCAAGCTCATCAATCAACTGCTTCATTTCATCAATTTCACGTTTTTGTGCTTTTATAATATCATCAGCAAGCTTTTGTACACGCGGATCTTCAATATCAGCGCGACTACTAGTGAGAATGGCAATCGAGTGATGCGGTATCATCGCCTGCATCCAATCGACTTGATCGACAGTCGCTTGAGATCTAACGCCCCAGATACCAACTGCAAACATCAATACACTTAGACCATAGATCATCAAATTGACCTTGGTCTTTTTATACATATTGGTCATAAATGCCAACATGACGACTGCCATACCGGCACCCATATATAGCGCCATATAAGCTCGGGTTTCACTAAAGTAAATGTGATCCCACTGGTAGGTGTTAAAATACATCATGATATACATGATGACAGTCGATGTCAGAATCATTAAGGTGAATTTTACATAAGGGTTCATATTTTTTTGCTTAGAAGCTTCCATGATATGACCTCCATTGTTTTGTTAAATTAAAATGGGTAGACAGTTAAAACCAGAATTTAACCCCCGCAGTCAAACTACTGCTATCAACTGATTCATTTTCTTGACGTCGTTGGCCACGAGCCTTGCCAAGCGCTGTCTCATAACTAACACCTACATAAGGAGCTAGCTGGCGACTGAATGTCTCGTAAGTCAGCCTGACCTCAGTTTCCATCTCATTAAAGCCTTTGGTAATACCATTATCATGGTCATCTTTACTAAAGGCAGTCAGTCCAACCTCCGGTATGACTACCCAATGCTGATCCAAACGCCATTCGTACTCTGCGCCCAAATCAAGACGAAGTTGACCATCGGTATATAAGTAGGCTCTCGCATCCGTTTCGATAAAATAAGGCGCGGTACCGACAATACCTGCCATTATGGCAGCGTTATCGTTTTCAGTATCGTAAGCGACACCAGCTTCACCATTCCAGAAAATGCTCAGTGGTTTCCAATAAGCAAGCGAGCTCAAGCTATCGATTTCTTTATCATCTTTAGTCTGAGCACTACCTTCCGTGCGTAGTCTTATACGGTTACTATCAGTACCATACCAACCCATCGCTTCGAAGTTGATTTGATCCTCATCAAACTGATAGCCCAAGTCGTCTACTGAGACTCCCCATAATGGCATGCTGCCCATCATCATGGGTTTACCATACTGCCCGTATGGAACCCCATTTGAATAGTCTGGACTGCGAGCATCAGCTGGTGGCTGCCCACCTTGCATACCCGACATATCCATACTGCTGTGCTCCATATCAGACATATCGCCTGACATATCCATGCCGCTGTGGTCCATACTAGACATATCACCCGACATATCCATGCCGCTATGATCCATATCGGACATATCCATGCCGCTGTGATCCATATTCGACATCTCAGCAGCTGCTGCAAAAGATGATGCGAGCAAGACTAGTGATGACAAACCAATGAATGGCAGATTTTTCTTAGATATTTTCATAATAAGCCTCATATTCGAAGGTTTGTTAAACGACGGCAACTTCTCGGAACATACCAGCTTCCATGTGATAAAGCAGGTGGCAATGCCACGCCCATCGTCCAAATTCACCCGTCACATCGAAGCTAATCTTTTGCGCAGGCTGCACCACAATCGTATGTTTACGTACCTGAAAGTCTCCAGATGGCGTGCGCAAGTCGCTCCACATACCATGCAGATGCATAGGGTGGTTCATCATCGTGTCATTAACTAAGGTGATACGCACGCGCTCGTTAGGCTTAATATTGACAGGCGTTGCATCCTTAAACATGACACCATCTAAAGCCCAAATATAGCGCTCCATGTTACCCGTTAAATGTAGCTCAATCTCTCGGGTAGGCTTACGCTGCTCTACAAATATGGCCTCATCGACAGAGCGCAGCTGACTATAATTCAGTACGTCACGATTGATATTACGCAGGTTGATACCGGGATCATCTAGGTTCATACGTGGACTGTCGACACGCATATCAGATTTAAAGTCATACTCGGTCTTGGCATGCTTTGCTTTGTAGCCTTTATCACCCATCGCACCCATCATATCGGCCATGGTCAGCCATTCGATCTGATCCATAGCAGGTATTGCAGCACGAGCGCCTTTCTTGGTCGCAAGCGTGGTCGCGACATAGCCTGAACGATCGATATTTTGGGCAAATATCGTATGTGCATCTTGAGTAGGCGTGACGATGACATCATAGGTCTCAGCCACGCCAATGCGGAAATCATCAATCGCAACAGGTGCGACATCAATACCATCTGTTGCCACCACAGTCATTTTGAGACCCGGTATACGCACATCAAAAATGGTTTGCGCTGAAGCATTGATAAAGCGTAATTTAACGGGCTGTCCTGCTTTTACTAGCTTTGTCCAATTAGCCGCTGTGGTCTTACCATTCATCAGATAGGTAAAGGTCTTTTCGCCAGATAAATCAGTAAAATCCGTCGGCATCATGCGCATCTGATTCCACATTTTGCGCTTGTCATAAGCGGCTTCTAAATCTGTTGCGGCGATATCAGACAATAGTTTTTTGAAATCTGGCAGATGATAATTATCAAAGTCAGCGCGCTGTTTGAGCAATTTCAAGAGATTGTGCGGATCGCGGTGCGTCCAATCACTCAGCACGATTACATGGTCTTCCTCGATAGGATGACGCTCACGGCCTTTGGGTTCAATGACGATAGCACCAAGCATACCGGTTTGCTCTTGAAAGCCACTGTGTGAGTGATACCAATAGGTGCCTGATTGTTTAAGTTTGAATTTATAGGTAAAGGTGCTGTTCGCGGGAATACCATCGAAACTGATACCTGGCACCCCATCCATCTCAAAAGGTACCAGCAAGCCATGCCAATGAATAGAGGTTGACTCATTCATCTGGTTATGAACACGGATAGTTACGGTATCGCCTTCACGCATCTTTAGCGTTGGTGCTGGTAGCGAGTCATTAATCAGTGTTGCCATACTCGACTTGCCATTGACAGTGACGGGCTTCTTGCTGACATACAGATCAAACTCATTCCCAGTTAAGATAGGTACGATATGGTCGGCTTTATCACTGTTGATGGCTACATTCTGCTGGCCTTTACCGAGCGCACTATTGGCAATAGACGGTAGGGTGGACAGCATGGATGCCCCTAACAAGGTAGAAGATCCTGTCAAAAAACGCCTGCGGTTAAACATAGTTGTGTTCATAATAATTCACCTGATTTATATCTATAAAGTGAGAGTCGAGTCTATATTTATCAGCTAAGTCTATGACTTTGGCCGCTTATTAATAGAGCTGGATAAGCTATTTAAACGACAACCAAGCTAGATTTGCTGCTGCGGTGAGTCAATAGTTGCATAAATAGCTGTTGAGCCATCTTTATTAAGCTGCATCACTTTATATGGCATAAATTTATCTTGGTATTCCATACCTGGGCTACCGACTGGCATGCTCGGGACAGCAAGGCCAATCGCATCACTTGGCGGGTTTTTTAGGAACTGCGCCATATACTTAGCAGGGACATGACCTTCAAATACGTAGCCATCAGTAGTGACGGTGGTATGGCAAGAGCGCATTTGCTGCGGTACGCTGTATCGCTCTTTAAACAAGGACACGTCTTCGACATTCTGTGCAGTTGCGTTTAAACCATGACCTTCGGCATAACCGACCCATTCTTTGCAGCAGCCACAATTCGCATCTTTATAGACGGTGGCTGAGATATTTTTTAGGATAGTTGATTGGGTATCTGAAGGAGCGCTGACTGGCATTATTTCAGCTGTTGGTTGCTCCGTGTGCGTAGCAACAGTTGGCTCAGTCGCTGGTGTTGAGTCAGCAGCAGCGGAGTTAGGTTGACTACAAGCGGCAATCGTTAACGATAACGGCAATACCACGATCGCCGAGAGCACACGGCCAGATATCAGATTATGTTCATTAATAAATCTATTAGTATAGCGTCTCATAAAACCACTCCCGAGCGTCTGTCTGACGATTAAATATTATAAAAATTAGAGCCACATCACTGGACAAAATAGTGCTAGCAAAGCTTAAAACTCAAATCGCAAAAAGCAGCACTATTGAGCACTGCATTTTGTACAAAAAATCAATGTTGCATGCCGGATCCATCACCTGACATATCCATCTCACCATCAAATGACATATCCAACATACTATCGTCTAACCGAGTCGTTAGCATGGTGTACTGGTTTTCATTTAAGTTAGGTAGCGATCTAATAAAAGCAACCATCGCCCATATTCTGTCATCATCGTGAGTAGCGCCCCAAGCGGGCATGCCAGACGCCATAATGCCATGTTTAATCGCCCAAAAGCTTTGTCTGGCACCAGCCTCGTTTCGATAGCGCTTAACGATATCCGCCTGAGTAAAGTTAGGAGGCTTTGGGTACATACCGCTATTTAAATCTGTGCTGTTGACGCCAGGAGATAAATGACAGCCTGCACACATATCTTTGTAATCTGCACCGCCCGAGCTGATCATCTCCGCCTTTTTTAAATTGGGAACCAAAATATTCTTACTGGCATGTTCAATCGAGCGTGTGCGGGCAGTTTCTAAAAAATCGTAAACCAGCGGACTATGAGCTCGATCAGCACCGATATTTATCATGCCACTAGTCACCACCATAAAAATGCCCACAATAGCGACAAAGACAGTAAACAGTATTCCTAGTAAAAACTTCATAGGTTTGTCCTAAAAATCCATTTTATTTAATATCCCATTACTGCTTGATCAGCTTCTCTGACAATATAGTCAAGTCTATATAAATCCGCTACAGCGTCATCCTCGCTAAGCATATTAATGTATAACTTGCACTCGGTTTCCTTGTATCGAAATTATATTGAACTGACTATAGTATTGAACTTATAAATTGATATTTAAGAATCGCTATCGCTGCTCACACAGTGCTTTTGGTACATCGCTTTCATTTTGCTCATGTTAGCCATCATGGCTTTCATAGCAGGATCATTCATATCCATTTTGCTATGATCCATTTTTTGCATCATCTGCATATGCTTTTGCATTTTCTCACAGTTCATTTGGTCTTTTTCAGCGTGCATTTTGGGATCGTGTGCCAACGCAGAGGTTGAAACAACTAAGGCTATAGCAGTTGCTACGATTGATTTAGAAAGTGGCATTGATTTGAGCAGTGGCATTGGTTTGAATAATGACATGGTAAATCCTTATTTAAATTGGTATGTAGTCGAAAAGACTTTAAGATATTAAGTTACTTTAAAGCATACTTTAGTGATTCTGACAGAGAGATGACGGTAAGATTACAATTCTGTCATCTTACTATTTATGGTTTTTAATGTTGTCAGTAATCCTTTAGTATGACATCAGAGCTGATATCACTTATCGCTACCATATTTGTTAATGAAGTATTTTTCAGACTGTAGATGTTGATCTTTGTGTTCAATCTCACAAGCCACTCTCGCATCGATATAGCTTTTCATTTGTGAATTTGAGAGCTGAGCATCGTTATGATCCAAGTTTTTTGCAAACTCAGTCACAGCGTCGCAGTTGTTGATGATTGAAGTGCTTAGATCAATCGTATGCGCATTGGCAGTGGTAGTACCGATAAGTACAGATACCGAAAGCAGTACTACTTTTTTGAACGAACCATAAATTTTCATATAAAACCTCTTTCGTAAGTTGTTTACATTGATTACCGATAAAAATAATTCATAGTAGCTAGGGCGTGTCCTCATTTTAAAAATGGTGATAAAAATGAGATAAATTGCCGTCAAACGAGGAAAATAGTGCAGATAATATCGAGATATTGACCAATTATTTGACGATGTTTGGCAAAATTTAGCTGTTTTTAGCCCATTTAGAGACACTCGTTTGAATTGAGGACACGCCCTAAGTATTGGATAGTAGCTAAGTATTGAAACGAGCACCTATGTACCGTTTATATAGATTAGCAAAATAAAACTGACAGTCTGATTACGAGCACATGACATCTTTGTCCGCTACCAGTCAATATTGTCACCTGTGCTGGTTAGAACGTTAAACAATCATGACCGTATTGAGGAATTACAATGAAAGTACTGCTGGTAGAAGATGAATTGAAGCTTGGCGAGTATATAAAAAAAGGCTTAACCGAAGCTGGGTTTATCGTGGATCATCAGCTAACAGGATTAGATGGCTATCATGCATTGATGACGGAAGAATTTAGCGTGATATTGATGGATGTGATGCTGCCTGATGTTAGTGGCTTTGAGCTGGTGCGTAATTACCGAGCGGCTGGCAAGCATACGCCTGTGCTATTTCTAACCGCAAAAGATGACTTAAGTGACAAGATAAAAGGGATTGAGATTGGTGGCGATGATTATTTGACCAAGCCTTTTGCCTTTGCAGAATTGATCGTCAGGATGAAAAGCTTATTACGACGTGCCAATCAAGCCGACTATCAAAGTACGATTATGCAAATAGCGGATCTTAAGATGGACATCGGCAAGCGTACGGTGCATAGAGGAGATAAGCCTATTAAGCTCACGGCAAAAGAGTTTTCCTTACTACAGTTTTTATTAGAGCGCCGCGGTGAAGTGCTTCCACGCTCAATCATCGCCTCCCAAGTATGGGATATGAACTTTGAAAATGATACCAATGTGATTGATGTGGCGATAAGACGTCTTCGTATAAAAATAGACGATGATCATGACGCAAAGCTGATTCATACGGTGCGCGGGATGGGCTATCGGTTAGAAGCTGTCGATACAGCGCTTGATAGCCAACCATCTCACGAAGCTGGCAATGTCTAATATGAAATATAGGTTTGATAATCGGCGCTTGCCACTATTATGGCGTACTGTGTTGCTGCTCACGATATTTGTTGTTATATCACAGGTTATCATTTATATATGGATACAGCGTTCTGTTAAAGGCCATTTCGAGCAAATGGACGCTGAAATTATGACTCATGCGGCTTTTAATCTACGTAAACGAGTGATAGAACCTAGTAGCCCTATAACTTCCCAAACCCTACCTAGCTCTCAAAATCCATTGGATAGTCAACAGCCGCTAAGAGCGGCACCTGACGTAATGCCTGATGGAGATACTTCTACCGCAGCGATATCAGATGAAGCTGATCATCAGCATTCTTCTTGGCTAGATTACGATCTAAAAACCATTATCGCTAATAAAGAAGGGCAGATACTGTCTAGTACCCCCAATAACTTTGCTCAAGAGCTAGGGGAAGGATTTAATCTGTCATCACTGAAACAAGATAATGATAAGCAACAGTTTGTGATGAATATCAACAGCCGATACTATCGAGCAATGGTCATTGAAGACGACAAAATGCTCGCGCTTATCGCATTGCCTATAGATGTGCATCATCAGTATTTATTACAGTTCAATCGTCAGCTTAGTATGATTTTGTTCGCGATTACCTTGTTGCTCGTATCAGTAGCGGCGCTGGGTGTGTATTGGGGTTTTGCACCTTTGGCGACCATCGTCCAAAAAATGAAAACAATGAATCCTGACAGATTGGATGATAGAGTCACGGTCAGTGATATGCCGTTAGAGCTGCGACCATTAGCAGAATCTTACAACTCAATGATGGCCAAGCTTGAAAGTAATTTTGAATCATTGTCACGGTTTTCAGACAATATCGCCCATGAGCTGCGCACTCCAATAGCGACACTCAGCACGCAAACGCAAGTCATGTTAAACAAACCGAGAGCTAGTGATGAATACATTGAGCAGCTACACCATCAGCATGACACCTTAGAGCAGCTATCGGCCATGATAAATAATATGCTGCTGCTAGCAAAAACCCAAAAAGGATTGAGTGACTCGCAAATCAGTCACGTGGATACGGACAGTTTAATCACCAAGCTCGTTGATTACTACGAAATGATTGCAGAAGACCGAGGTATCGCTATTGAAACCAAAGGTGAGTTCAGCGCTGTTTTAGGAGATAAAAGTTTATTACAAAGGCTCTTTGCTAATCTGATATCGAATGCGATTTATTATGCTGCTCAAGATAGCGTTATAACCATTAGTGCAGATAGAGTAAACTCAGATGAGATGGTGGGTACAACAATAAGCAGTCTTCAACAATCAAAACAAGCTATTTTACGAATGACCATCACTAACCAATTAGATGAGCCGTTGACACAAAGTGAGGCAGATAAGTTGTTTGAGCGCTTCTATCGACATCATAAAACAATAGATCGCCACACAGGAACAGGTTTGGGTCTATCTATCGTACAGTCTATCGTTGGGGCGCATAATGGTAACGTCAGTATTACTATAAAAGACGATGATTACTTTCAAGTAAGTGTCGAGTTATTAGCAGAGGTTTAATCTTTTAGTAGCCAACGCTAAATATTCAACCTGAACAGATAGATTTGATAGGTTATTGCCTTGAAAACGAGCTGATAATGACCAAGTAAATGTATGTCTAGTGCCCAATATAAAGCTAGAGATTATTACAAGGCAATAGGTAGAACAGTAAGTCGATAACGAACATAATACTTAAAACACAATCATAAAAATCAATTAGGGAATGACTATGCATATCACAGCTAATTTTGATGCAGGCAACATTGACATTATTAATGCAGACAACAAAAAAGACATTCAATTAGCGATTCGTCCAGATGTTGGCGGCGAGTTTTTTCAGTGGTTTAACTTTCGTTTGTCAGGTCAAATAGGGGAGCAGTATGTTCTCAATATTCTGAATGCAGGAGAGGCGTCTTATCTAGAAGGGTGGGAGAACTACCAAGCGGTGGCTTCTTATGATCGTCAGCATTGGTTCCGTCTGCCAACCTCTTATAAAGATGGCAAATTGACCATCGTGGCAGAGTTAGAATGCGAAACCATTCAGATTGCGTATTTTGCGCCTTATAGCTATGAGCGTCATCAAGATTTATTGGCCGCCGTGCAAGTGCATCCGCTAGTGACGTTAGAGCATCTAGGCGAAACGCTTGATAAACGTGACTTGACCCTAGTCAAAATAGGTGACGGTGCTGCCCACAAGCGCAATATATGGATTACTGCTCGTCAGCATCCAGGTGAGACGATGGCTGAATGGCTCATTGAGGGTTTGTTGTATAGCTTGTTAGATAGTGATAATGCGACTGGCAAACAGTTGTTAGACAAGGCCAATTTTTATATTGTTCCTAATATGAACCCTGATGGCAGTGTGCGTGGACACTTGCGTACTAACGCTGCCGGAACCAACTTAAATCGTGAATGGCAAAGTCCAAGCTTAGACAAAAGCCCTGAAGTATTTCATGTGATTAATAAAATGGAAGCGACAGGCGTGGATCTATTTTATGATGTGCATGGTGATGAAGCATTGCCGTATGTATTCCTCGCTGGGTCACAAGGGACGCCAAGCTACAGTGACCGTCTTGCTGGACTACGTGATAAGTTTTCAGAGGTATTAAAGTTAGCCAGTGCCGACTTTCAGTCTGAGATTGGCTATGAGGTCGATGCACCAGGTGCTGCCAATATGACCGTTGCCACCAATTGGGTAGCAGAGCGTTTTGATTGTCTTGCTAATACGTTAGAGATGCCATTTAAAGACAATGATAATCTGCCCGATGAAGAGATGGGTTGGTCACCCGAGCGTTCTATCAAGTTAGGGGAAGCATCACTGGTAGCAATGCTAGCTGTGGTGGATGACTTACGATAACTATAGAAAAAAAGCTGCAGAAAATAGAAAGCTGCTAATGATGGCTGAGTGTTTTAGTGGTCATCGTTAGCAGCTTCTTTTCATTTTCACATTCGCCAATAACAGCCCTGATAAGATCAACATCATGGCCAGCATCTTCCACCAAGTCACCACTTCTCCTGTGAGTAGTACTGAGGTCACCATACCGAATACGGGCACCAATAGTGCAAACGGCATAACCTTGGACGCGGTATTTTGACTGAGTAAGTGTGCCCACAGACCAAAGCCAATTAAGGTTGAGATATAGACGATAAACCCAAGTGAGAGCCAAGACTTGAGTGATGCTTCAGTAAACGTCGCCATCTGCCATGCATCAGTCTCAAATGTAAGAGAAGATATCGTCAACATCACGCAAGCAATGAGACCGCCCCAGACTACCAGCGCTAGCGCAGACAGAGCAGAGGCTTTATTTTTTTCAGTGCTGGATGTAGCAACAGATACCCTTGTTCCTTGCTGCATCGCTTTTAGAGCCGTTTGCTCTGACGCTTTTTCTGAGGTCTGTTTTGATGCTTGCTTGGAGGCAATATTACCAAAGCTCCAACCGATGGCCGCAATCAAAATACAGATGAACCCTGCCAAAGGCATATCACCGCCAAGGTTTAGCGCAATCACGCTGAGTCCTAGTACACCGACCAACATACCGACGATTTGCATACGGCTGACTGCTTCACCCAATATAAAGTACGCTAGCAATACCGTGATAAAAATCTGAATTTGTAGCAGTAGTGCCGTCAGCCCCGGGGATGAACCCAGATGCATTGCTGTAAATACAAAGGCGTACTGCATGACAAATGTACCGATAGCATAGATAAACAAGGTACGGTTGAATTTAGGCGGCTTTAGAAACAAAACCAATGGCACAGCAGTAAAGAAAAAACGCAGAGCAGTAAGCATCAATGGCGGAAAGCTCTCAAGACCCCACGCAATAAAAGTAAAATTTACGCCCCAGATAAAGGTAACCAGTATAGCCAATGCAGTATATATAGGGGACATATGAGCTATCCTAGAGAAATAGTATCCGTTGTCGGGAGTGGTTATATTTAATTGTGTTCAGCTTATGTTTAGGCTTAGAATTATAGTCGAAAGGTCAATATATAATAAGAAGGTACTAGCACTATAGTCGATTCAATTTAAAAGTAGTACAAGGCAACCGAGTGTAGATGTACATGTGATACTTCAAGCGAGGTTAACGCTGTAATACTTTATAGTGGAATGACTATATAAGTCTCTGATTGATCAGTCTAACGATTGAGCCAATACCTCGAAAATTTTTGAATGGCTCATCTGCGCCACATTGAACCGCATAAAATTTTCAGCATTGTCCGATTGGCTAAAAACATTGCCCGGTGCCAATACCACACCTTTGGATAAACAGCGATTGGCCAATTCGGTCGCATTATTATTCTTAGGTAATCGGCACCATAGGAACATACCTGCTTGTGGGAGCAGCCACGGTACGATGCCTAATTTGGCCAATCGTGGTAGCGTATGAGTACGCGCGCTTGCCAGCCGAGTATGGATATCATTCATATGCTTACGGTAGCCGCTATCAGTCAATGCTGAGAACACAACCGCCGCTGCTAACTGACTGCCACCAAAGCCAGTCGCTATCTTTAAATCTACCAAACTCTCAACCCACTCTGTAGGCGCTGCAATATAACCACAGCGTAGGGATGCTGATAACGTTTTAGAAAAACTGCCTATATAGAATACTCGTGATAACCCATCCAAAGCCGCCAATCTCGCCGCAGGCTTGACTTCAAAATCTGCAAAAATATCGTCTTCGATAATGTACAAATCAGCAGTCTGAGCCAATTGTAATACACGGTATGCCGTAGCAGGTGATAACGTTGCGCCCGTAGGATTATGAATGGCAGCATTGGTGATGTACAGGCGCGGCTTACACTCATCTAAAATCGCTGCAAAGGCATCTATATCTGGCCCATTTGGCGTATAAGACACACCAACCACTTTGACCCGATGGGCAAGCAGCTGTGCTCGAAAGTTAAAATAACAAGGATCATCGACGATGACCGTGTCACCCGGCGTCAGCAAAAATCGAAAAATCAAATCTATCGCCTGAGTGCCTGAATCCGTCAATATAACCTGTGATGGCTCTGCATTGATACTTAATCCTGCCATACGCCGTGTGAGTAATTGGCGCAATGTTAACAGTCCTAGCGGCGTTGCATACTCACTGATAATGGACGCGTCAGCCTTTGCCACATTTCGTAGACCACGGCGTATACCTGCCTCAAACAGCCAGTCCGCTGGTAACCAGCCGCAGCCTGGCTTTAGCGCGCCATCGGGTGGCTCCAGTGACTGCCGCGATACCCACAACGGATCTACCACTCGGTCAATTTTTGGTGCTATATCTGTCAATGATAGCGGCGCTGTAGTTTCTGCCACATAAAACCCTGCGCCAGGACGGGAGTAGATGATTCCCTCAGTTTGCAGGCGTTCATAGGCTTCAACCACGGTAGATGGCGAGAACCCATAATCTTTGGCAGCGGCACGGACGGAGGGTAGTCGCGACTCTGGCATGTAGATGACAGTCGCTATTTTCTCTTTTACGTCAGCCATGACAACTTCGATACGTGTTAGCTTTTTATTCATATTTTTTACAATTTTTGGTAAGGCGAATTTTGTGAAGGTTTTATCTTAAGGTTATAGCTAGGACAATATATGGGTAGGATATCCGAACTGTATGGGTTTTATAGACCAAACAGTTCTGTCTAATTGTACTGGATTGTATATAGATAACCTACTGTACTTTTGTTTTAATCATTGAACGTAAACGATGTAGAGGTAGGTGTCATTCTACTGTGAATCACACTTACCTCAGTCAATTCAATGGTAATTCTTCAAAAAGCAGCGATATATGACCACGAAAAAATATAATAAATATCTGGCCTTTGCCTTATGCGTGATAACGACAAGCGTCAATATCCAAGGGCCGCTTTATGCCGTTTACGCACACAATGATGGCTATGGTGTACTAGCAACTACGATAGCGTTTTCCTTTTATGTATTAGGCGTCATACCTGTATTGTTGGCTTTTGGTGGGTTGTCTGATCGGATTGGACGGCGCAAGACAATTTTAATAGCTTTAGCGTTATCGGTAGCAGCGACGGCTCTTATGTTATTTTATCCATACACGCGAGCATTAGCAGTAGCGCGATTCGTACTGGGTGTGGGAACTGCTCTGATGGCTGCTACGGCGACAGCCTATATGATTGAGCTGCTTGGCTCATCGGATACGATGCGTGCGACAGCGTGGGTGACGGCCAGTACGACGATAGGTTTTGGTCTTGGTCCTGTATTGACGACAGTTTCTTTAATGTTTTACGAAACCGATCAGCCAGCCAGTTTTTTCTTACTGCTAGCGAGTGGGATATTCGCTATGTTTTTGTTATATCAATTACCAGAGACAGCACCTAAACGCACTAATTTGCCCACATCTATGCTACGGCTACCTTATTTTAATCGTGAAGTCATTTGGTATGGCAGTAGTATTTTGATTTGTTGGGCGACGACAGGTTTGGTGCTGTCAGTTATTCCCTCAGTACTGGCCACACATGGACTCGCTAAGTATGCAGGGATATCCTCTATGTTAGCCATCAGTTGTGGATTGATCGTTCAGCCAATCGCCCGAAAGCTTGACCCTCAAGTCTCAAGCAAGCTTGGTCTTTTGATCTTATTACCGGCTTATGCTTTATTGGCTTGGGGGACGTTGAACGCCAATCTACCAGTCATTCTTTTGGCGGCATTCTTGGCCAGTACTAGTTGCTATGGCTTTGTCTACTTGGGCGGTATGCTAGGAGTCGCAAAATCTGCTGGAAATGAGCAGGCACGTGCAAGTGCAGGCTATTTTCTGATGGCATATATAGGGCTTAGTGTACCCGTCATCTTTACTGGTTTGATTGTGGATAGGTATGGTGCTGCTACTGCGTTCTACGCCTTTGGTGTGTTTTCATTAGTTGGTGTGATTGTCTTATTTGCTAGCCAGCCTATATTGAGAACTGGACGTCATTCGAACGCCAATCTGCATAGCCTGTCTTAAAATAAGATTGATAATGCAGTTTTCTATTCATTATCTTTTTAATTTTTCATGATTAGATTACTTGTCCTTTTTGTTATGTGAATTTTTTTAGTTCATTTATTATATCTGACAGGCATGAGTGGTTCTTTGATGTCATTCATATAGCTCATGTATCTGAATATCTACTACTGCCCAATCCATTCCTTCAAAATCTAGATTATCTTTATGTTTAGTACTATCGGTAGGTAGAGGAATGGCTTCACCGTCTTCTATCAATCCTTTTAGATGGAGCATAATCGCTTCTTTAGCATTATTAGAGATATCTGCACGTTCATCGCTGGCTGAATAGCAACCCACTATGTCTGGGATAAATATGCCATAAGCTGTTGTTTTATTACTTGGTGTAATTGCTATGGGATACTGCATTTAACATTCCTCATGAAGTTTGAACCTAAGTATAACTGCAAATCGCTTAGATAATGCTCTACATAACCTCTTAAATATAACTCACTTTCAAAATTATATTGAAAGTGTTTTAGGTGATGGCTACTGTTTGACCCACAACACTTTCATTACAATGGGCGCTATCACGATGGATAAAATAGAACAGGTATCCAAAACTGAAACAATAATTCAAACAATAAGGGCGATTTATGACTCTGAATACCACTAAAACAATTTTAATCACTGGCAGCACAGATGGCATTGGCAAATTGGCAGCGTTAAAACTGGCAGAAGCTGGGCACCAAGTGTATTTACATGGCCGCGATGCTGACAAACTTGCTAGCGTCATTGCAGAAGTTCAAGCAGTCGCGACAGGCGCAGCAGTAGATAATATTGATGGGTTTGTGGCTGATTTTTCTGATTTAACGGATGTGCTAAAGATGGCAGCAGACGTCAATGAAAAACTGCCAAAGCTTGATGTACTCATAAATAACGCAGGGATTTATACTACGGCATCAGCATTGACTAAAGACGGTTTGGATGTACGTTTCGTAGTCAATTATCTAGCGCCTTATGAGCTGACCAATGCTTTATTACCTTTGCTCAAGCAGTCTGATAAAGCACGTATCGTGAACTTAAGCTCAGCTGCGCAAGCGTCAATATCTTATCAAGCACTTGCAGGCCAGACCCGCCTCGATGATAAGGATGCTTATGCCCAAAGTAAGCTAGCACTCACGATGTGGAGTATGGCATTAGCTGACACCGTCGCTAGCAACGATATCAATGTCATCGCCGTCAACCCAGGTTCGCTACTGAACACAAAAATGGCTAACGAAGCGTATGGTCAGCACTGGTCATCAGCAGGCAAGGGCGCAAATATCCTAACGGAGTTGGCCATCTCGGATGAGTTCGCTGATGATACTGGTAAATACTTTGATAACGATATAAAAGATGGCGTACATGGCGATGCAAGAGGGATGTTTGGTCGACCACATGCTGATGCTTTAAACCAAGCAGCCATTGCAGAGCTTGAGCAGCAGACTCAGACAGTATTGCAGTCAATTTTTGCATAAGATGCATAAGATTTATATTTTGCGGCATCAATAAATTTCGAACAATTAAACCATTACTAGGGCGTATCTTCATTTCAAAAATGGTGATAAAAATGAGGTAAATTGCCGTCAAACGAGGAAAATAGTGCAGATAATATCGGGATATTAACCAGCGATTTGACGCTGTTTGGCAAGGTTTAGCCATTTTTAACCCATTTAGATGACTATTGATTGAATTGAGGACACGCCCTAACTATATTTTCAAATTTTATTTTTAAAAACTTTCTTATTAAAAACAGGACACAATATTATGCAAACTATCAAAGCCATTGGTTATCAAAACAATCTACCTATCGATAATGAACAATCGCTACAAGACATCACCCTTGATAAGCCAATTGCTTCAGGCCGCGATATTCTCGTAGAAGTAAAAGCCATATCAGTCAATCCAGTAGATTACAAAATCCGTGAAGGGCGTCCTGCCGCAGAGGGTGAGTATGCTGTTATTGGTTGGGATGCTGCTGGCACTGTGACGGCTGTCGGTGAAGACGTCAGTTTATTCTCAGTAGGCGACAACGTCTATTATGCTGGAGATTTGACCCGTTCAGGCAGCAATGCTGAATATCAGTTGGTCGATGAGCGTATCGTTGGACACATGCCAGCCTCTTTGTCTTTCGCTGAGGCAGCGGCATTACCACTCACGACGATTACAGCTTGGGAGATGTTATTTGACCGTTTACAAGTGCCTGTCTCTGATAGCGCAGCGAATGACAGCGGTAGTAGCGAGAATGCTAATAACGTCTCAGTATTGGTCATTGGCGCAGCGGGCGGTGTTGGATCTATCTTAACTCAGTTATTAAAAACAAGAACGTCTGCCACGATTATCGGTACGGCTTCGAGAGATGAGAGCGTGCAGTGGCTCAAAGACTTGGGTGCTGATCATGTTATCAATCACCGCAACCCATTGTCTGAGGAACTACAAAAAACGGGTATTGCTGAAGTAGACTACGTGGTGAGTCTCAATAATACTGAGGATCATTATGAAGAAATCATTAAATGCTTAAAGCCGCAAGGTAAGCTTGGACTGATTGATGATCCAAAATCATTAGATGCCAACCCTCTTAAAACCAAGAGCTTAAGCCTGCATTGGGAATTTATGTTTGCACGCTCAATGTTCAATACGCCAGACATGATTGAACAGCATCATTTATTAAATGCGGTGGCAAAATTGATTGATGCAGGCGAGATCAAAACCACAGTTGCTCACAATCTTGGGGCTATCACCGCTGAACATCTACGTAGTGCGCACCAAATGCTAGAAAAACAGCAAGCGCATGGCAAGATTGTATTAGAAGGCTGGCCTGCATAACGCATAACCCCATTTAGATTAAAAGTTAACGAGGTTTTGGAACACTTTAGGCTGAAGTACAGTACAACCGTAAAAGGTCAAGTCTTTTAAATAAAGTGTTCTGATATCTAGCTCCAGTGATTCATAAACCGCTACTATATTAAATAATCACTTCATCATTACCGATCCATTTGGGTCCTATCTCAACCTCAACCTCACGTGCAGTAACGGCCTCAGCGCACTCGGAGCATACTGTCACAGGATGCATAATGTGACCACATGCCTTGTGTCTATGCAACAGCGGTGCCCCGCGTTCATCAGCCATGTATTTATCACCCCAACTGACCAATGCCAGTACGACAGAGTGCAAATCTAATCCACACTCTGTCAGTCTATATTCCTCACGTAGCGGCCGCTGCTGATAGGCGACTTTTTTTAAAATATCGTATTCAACCAGCTTGCGAAGACGGTTAGATAGGACATGGCGTGTAATGCCCAAGCGTTGCTCAAATACGTCGAATCGTCTGACTCCCAAAAAACAATCGCGTAAAATCATGAGCGTCCAACGATCACCAATGACTGCTAAAGTGCGAGCCACCGAGCAAGACTGTTGGTCCAGTTCATCCCAGCGCATAGGTTATCTCCTTTATCTTTAAGCTATAGGTTAGCTTGACAGGGTCCAAAAATAAAGCTATGTTTTTGTTAGTTCTAAAAAGGAACCTATAAGGAAATAGATATGAACAGAGCACCCGTAGCAGTTGTAATCGGCGCAGGCGATGCCACTGGCAGCGCTGTTGCCAGACGTTTTGCGCGAGAAGGTTTTACTTTGTGCGTGACCAGAAGGACTGTTGAGAAGCTAGAAACATTAGTCAGTGATATCGAAGCGGCTGGAGGAGTAGTCAAGCCATTTGGTTGTGATGCGCGTATCGAGCAAGAGATGGTTGAGCTGTTTGCTCATATTGAAAAAGACATTGGGCCGATTGAAGTCGTGGTGTTTAACATCGGTGCAAACGTGCATTTCTCCATCTTAGATACGACAGAGAGGGTCTATCGTAAAGTGTGGGAGATGGGTGCTTTGGCTGGATTTTTGACAGGTAGAGAAGCGGCAAAAGTCATGATTCCACGTGAGAGGGGGACAATTATTTTTACGGGTGCAACAGCGTCTTTACGCGGTAGTAAAGGTTTTTCAGCTTTTGCTAGTGCTAAGTTTGCTCTGCGGGCACTGGCACAAAGCCTGGCGCGCGAGTTGGGACCTAAAGGCATACATGTCGCACACCCTATCATTGACGGTGCTATTGATACTGATTTTATTCGTGACAACTTTCCTGAGCGCTATGAGCTAAAAGACCAAGATGGTATTTTAAATCCAGAACATATCGCTGAGCAGTATTGGCAGTTGCACTGTCAGCCAAGAGATAGCTGGACGCATGAGCTGGATTTACGCCCATGGATGGAAAATTTTTAATCTTATCTGGTTAATAACCGTCAAAATTTTAATGAATTTTTAATATATTGCAAGGAATGCAAAGATGAGTAAACAAGTAGAGTTTTTCTTTGATGTGGGTAGCCCAGCCAGTTACTTGGCATGGACACAGTTAGCGAGTATCGCGCAGCGTCACAATGCCGAAATTGTTTGGCGACCTATGTTACTTGGCGCAGTGTTTCAAGCCGTTGGTAACACCTCACCAGCTGCCGTACCTGCTAAAGGCGCTTATATGCTCAAAGACCTTAAGCGTTTTTCAGCCATCTATGACGTACCTTTTCGCTTCAATCCATTTTTCCCAGTCAATACGATGCAGCTTATGCGCGGTGTTACCGCTTATTTGGGGACACCTAAATTTGAGAGTTATTTATCCGCTATCTTCAATGCGCTATGGGCTGAAAAGTTAAATATGGAATCACCAGAAGTTGTGGCTGAAGTTCTGTCGAAAGTAGGCATTGAGGCGACTGATTTTATGGCGCGTATTAGTGAGCCTGAGGTCAAGGCGCGTTTAAAATCTAGTACCGAAGAAGCAGTAGCACGAGGCATATTTGGGGCACCAAGTTTCTTCGTAAATGATGAAATGTACTTTGGTCAAGACCGGTTGAGCTTTGTTGAAGATGCTTTGAGAGACTGAGAATAGTAAGTCATAGGATATATAGGCTGCGCTGTACTAGCTCAACGATAGTCCATTGGCTCTCAAGCCACCAGACGTCAGCCGCGATAAGTAACCGTGATTTTTCTTCACTGTGGTTTCTCCAGAAAATAACCTTGTTACTCAGTTTAATGATTAAGCTCTATGGTTACATTAAGACAAGTCTATATATTGATAGTTTTGCTTAGACTGCTCTAGTTCCTCTAAATCTATATCTACTGTTACTATATCTGGCGACGAACCAAGTTTTTTGATAATTCGTCCTGTAGGAGAGACGATTAGGCTCTCTCCTACAAACTGACCGCCATGACCGACGCCGACACCATTGCAGGTAATCACAAAACATTGGTTCTCTATAGCCCGAGCTTGAGTCAATACATAGTGGTTATTTGCATAGGGAGACATATTGCCGTTTGGCATAAATATGATCTGTGCGCCTTTTTTTGCCAGTGCTCTTGAGCCTTCTGGAAACTCTAGCTCAAAACAAATCTGAGCACCGCAAACCACATCATTAATGCTAACCACTGACAAGTCTTCTCCGCTCGTAAATACCCCAACATCATCAAGCCAAAGCTTTGACTTTCTGTGTTTATGAATGATTTTGCCGTTTTTTATAAAAGAACATGCGTTATAGAAAAGTTGATCCTGTTTGTCAATATGTCCAATAATGATGGTTGAATCTGTATTTTTGCTTGCTTCCAATATGCTGTGAAAGTGCTCTGTTGATTGATGATACAACGCTTCAATATTGTCTAGCGTCGGAAAGCCAGTCAAAGCAAGTTCTGGAAAAATCATAAAGCCATCGCAGGCTTGATTGTCATGGATTGATTTTAATATCGCAGCAGCATTTACTGATACTTGATAATCGGTAATATCCATTTGATTGAGGATTATTTGCATAGGTCTTGCTCTTTACCGTAGGGGGTTGATACTTTCACAGTGCTTATTGGTCGCAATTATAGGTAATATTCGTTAATGACGGTCTTTAGAAACACTTATTTAAAATGCTATTTAAAACACTTTTAAAGACATTGTGACTCTAACCAACGACTCAATTTAATGATGTCTGGTTGATTTGACTTTAAGTCATTATAAAAGAAATAGAAACTGTCGCCAGTGAGTAATTCATGCATTGGGATTTTGACAAGATTTTGCTGATGTGTTTGTTCTAGCATCATATAGTTGTCGGTAAGCGTAATACCTAAGTTATAACGTGCAGCCTGTGCGGCAAGCAGTACATGGCTAAATTGATTAATCTTTACCTCGCTTGGCAGCTCAAACCCGCCTGCTTTACACCATTTTAGCCAATCATTAGCCGTACCTTCACTTTTGTCAGAATATTTTACGGACAGTATAGGGTGTTGCCATAACGCCTCAGGCAATGGCTGATCCTTTATTTCTGCCCAAAGCTTTTGGCCACAGACAGGAAATAGCTTCTCAGCGAATAAAAGCTTGCTGACTACATTGCGTTTCGGTAGATTGACGGTAATAAAGCAATCCGAACATTGCTCATTATAGTCGTCTTGGTCTGTCACCATATTTAAGGTCAGCTCAATCTCTGGGTGCTGTTCGCGGAAGTTTTCTAACCGAGGAATCAACCAATTGACAGCCACTGAACTATACAGTGCTAGGCGAATATGGCCAGGCTTATCATGGCGAATGGCCTGACTGGTATTGGATAGAGTAGTCAGCGATTGATTCACTTCTGTGAAATAGCGAGCACCTATATCTGTTAAAGAAAGGGTTCGGCCCTGCCTATAAAACAACGCTTCACCAAGATATTCTTCAAGCGTTCGAACCTGATGACTCACAGCACTTTGCGTTACGTTGAGGCTTTCTGCCGCTTTAGAAAAACTATTGAGCCTTGCTACAGATTCAAAGCATTGTATGGCACGTAATGGGGGGAGTTTCATTATGAGTTCAACTAATACTAAACGTTTTTATATCATTATACGTCATGAGTATACGCGAATATACTATTTATCCGACCATTAGATTAAATGGCTTAATTGAAAATTTTATGTATTTTGAGATAGGTATAAGCATGATAATGCCGAAGATGAGTGTTGGATTTGCAATGATACTGTTGGTTGCAGGAAACATGATTGCCGTCCTTTCAGATGCGCTGATAAAAGAATTGCCTGATGGCGCAGCCGTCTATCAGTTTGTGCTATTGCGTCAGCTAACAGCTGTCTTGATGCTGCTACCGTTTTGTTTATTCAACCAAAAAGCCAAGCTACTTAGTAACGTAAAATGGCATTTTGTACGTGGGCATATTTGGTTGTTTGGCGCGGTATTCATGGTGTTGTCTATCCAAGCGCTACCGCTAGCCACGGTCAATGCGATTTTTTATACTGCACCTTTACTGATGTTGCCGTTAGGGTTTCTGTTTTATAAAGACAGACTCACAGCACCAAGCATCATTGTGGCAATACTAGGCTTCATAGGTATTCTTGTCGTGGTAAAACCAACACAAATTAATATGGGTGCTATATTTGCGCTGATAGTGGCCTTAACCATGGCGACAAACAACCTACTAGTGCGTAAATTGCCTTCGAATCACACCGTTGCTCAGACCTTGTTTTTGACCAATTTAGTCGGAATACCGTTGGGGCTTGGTTTGGCTATTTGGGAAAATGCCCCTTTGAGTTGGTACGCGCTATGGATAGCAGCAGGCTCAAATTTGTTTATTTTGATCTATGCGGGTATCTGCGTACTGGTCTACCGAGCGGTTGAAGCACATAAAATATCTAGTGCAGAATATACCGGTCTGTTAGGAGCAGTGGTTATCGGCATCATATGGTTTGATGAAATACCTGATATCAGTCTTTTGATAGGTTCGGCTCTTATTGTCTTACCTTTAATTTGGCTCGCCACGCTTGAGTCTATTAAATATAAAAGAACAGCCTTATAGCGTTTTGAAACATAGAGAGCGGAGAAAGAAAGCGTCATAATATTAGCATGACTTTATGTCATGAATTCGTGTGTTTAAATCGTTTTTTCATACTCATTTTCTGTGGCAAATTACTATAGATACAACCATTCACGCAAGGCTCTAGTCTTCAATGGAGCCTGTGTTTGTTGGAGTTATTACTATGAGGTAGGCCAAATAATGAGCAATATAACCACATTCTCAGTCACATCTTCAAATCGAAAAATAGACCCTTCACGGCGTCGAGGTGGCACGTTCAAAGCTGATGGCTCTCTTAACGACAATGACCGTGTCGAGATAGGTCCAACAGATCTTGCATTCAATGAGTGGGCTGAGCTAGGGCTGACACCTCCTAACCTTACACGAATGCGCGAATACCGCCTCCAAAGAATCGTAAAAGAACTACAGAAAAGAGATCTTGGCGGCATCTTATTGTTTGATCCTCTTAATATTCGATATGCGACTGACTCCACAAATATGCAGGTATGGGTAACCCATAATCACTCTAGAGCCTGTTTTGTATCGGCATCAGGCCATCTTATTTTATGGGATTTTCACAATTGTGAGCACTTATCAGCACACCGTCCTTTGATCAAAGAAGTCAGAGGAGGCGCTTCTTTCTTCTACTTTGAAACCGGTGATAGAACTGACGAACATGACTCTAGGTTTGCTTCAGAAATTCAATCTATTTTACAGGAACATGCTGGAGACAATAAAAGATTGGCTATCGATAAAATGGAAATTGCTGGTTTCAATAAGATAAAACAATTAGGAATCGATGTTTTTGATGGTCAGGAAGTGATGGAGTTTGCTCGATCTATTAAGAACGAAGATGAAATTAATGCCATGCGATGTTCAATTGCCTCAACAGAGGTTGCGATGAAGTGCATGCAAGAAGCAATAGTACCCGGTATCACTGAGAATGACATATGGTCTATTCTTCATGCGGAAAATATTCGTCGAGGTGGTGAGTGGATAGAATGTCGAATTCTTTCTTCAGGGCCTAGAACCAATCCTTGGTTTCAAGAAAGCGGCCCTCGAATTGTGAAGGAGGGTGAGTTACTTGCATTCGATACAGATCTGATTGGCCCTTATGGAATGTGTGCAGACTTGTCTCGAACTTGGATGATTGGAGAGAGCTTGCCAAGTGCAGAGCAAAAGCATCTCTATCAGGTAGCTTATGAACATATCCAACACAACATGAATATATTGAAACCAGGAATGACATTTGAAGAGGTGACAAAATCTGGTTTATTGCTTCCTGAAGAATATAGAGCGCAAAGATATGGTGTGATGATGCATGGCGTTGGTCTTTGTGATGAATACCCGTCTATTCGTTACCCCGAAGACCTTGAATGCCATGGCTATAGTGGTGTGTTGGAGCCGGGCATGGCACTCTGCGTTGAAGCGTATGTAGGTCGAGTTGGTGGTAAAAGTGGTGTCAAACTTGAAGATCAAATCATTATTACAGACACTGGGTTTGAAAACCTTACTAATTATCCATTCGAAGCCGCTTTATTGGCTAATTAAAGATAGTTTATTGGTTGTATGAATATTGTCTCAGAGCTTTTGGATTATGCTTATTTGAATATCATTGATGGTCATCTATAAAAGCTTGTTAAGATAAAGATTTGACATAGGTATAGTGTATTATCTGCGGATTTAGGTGGTTAGGATACTGATCAACACGTTGATAGCCATTATTATCGTAGTACTGATAAGTACATAAAGTGTCTGTATGTAATGCATACGTGGTTACGCCCTGTGCCACGAGATAAGTCTCAAATGCCTGAATTAGCGTCGCTCCAATACGGTGGCGACGATAGTCAGGATCTACACAGAAGAACTGTAATTCGTTATCAAAATCGACTTTCTTTTGTTTCGCGCCAGCCGATTCTTTTTTCTGTAAATCACTTAATACCTGTCGACCTTGATCAGATAAACGCAGCTTGTTTTCTATCTGATCAATAATGGGCTTATCATCGAATGACAAAGCTTTATGTGGATCTTGTCTAGTGATCCCTATCACCACACCGCAAATAATGTCACCATATTCTGCAACTTGTATAAAAGTAGCATGATGACAGTCTTTAGCTAGAAATAGGGTAGCCAGTTGCTTTAGAACCTGCTTATCTGTTGCAGTAGTAAATACACTCAAATTCATATTGACGACAAAAAGGTCAACAATGGCTGCAAAGTCTTCAGGCGTAGCACGACGATACTGTATTGTCATCAGTTGTTCTCATTTATCATTAAAAGTACTGGCGTATGCTGATTGACCCAGCATACGCCAGTACTTTGCTACTAATATCTGGTTAGTGGGTTTAGTAAAGTATTAGTGTTTTTTACTTAATAGTTGTCCTGTATTTACCACTCTATCTCACCTGTATTGACTTGACTGCTCAACTCTAAATCACTTCCTCCGGGCAACGCTGGATAAGCCGATTTCATGGTAGAAATTACTTTTTCTGACTGCTTGGAGTCTTGCTTTTTTGCCTCATCTAGTGCTTGCTCAAAGGTTTTTAGATAGCTGAGGGTGAAATCAACAGCATAGTCTTTTTTGAGTAGGTTGCCTGAATAGTGACCTGGTATCACAAGGTTTGGCTTTAATTGCTTCATTTGTTCTAACGATTGCATCCACTCGCTACGAGCTTCTTTAGTTTGGGTATCCGCAGTCCACACATGCATACCTGATGTTACCGACACACCGCCGAAAACAGTTTTTGACTTTGGTACCCACATGTATGCTTGATGGGTTCCCATCTCCTTGATTTCAATTTTGTGACCTTCTAGGGTCAGTGTAGACTGATCAAGGGTTTGCGGTACTGTGATCTTGGTAGGCGCATGCTTGCCAAGGATTGGACCCCAATGCTTTAATTTTGCATCTTTAGTCGCCTCAATGTGTTTAATAATAGAAGGGCTAGACATAACCTTCACATTAGGGAAGGCTTTGACTAAAGGCTGAAGACCGAAATAGTAATCTGGATCGCCTGCCGTGATATAAATCATTTTTAGGTCTTTATTACTTTTTTTGATCATATCAACCAAAGCTTCACCATCTTTGACACCAAACTGTGCATCGAACAAGATAGCATCTTTCTCGCCACTTGCCAGCACAGAGGTCACTGGGAAAATAGCATTTTGATCTGGTTTATATGCTTGCAGTTGTAGATCGGCTGCGTTTACTTGGGTTGCGAGCAGTAGCACACTGGCCGCCATAGAAGCTGTCATTAATTTTTTCATAATCCACCTGTATTTTCGTTTGAGTAAATAGACCGCGTTAATGGCGGTATTCGTTGTTAGTGGCTATTCTATTCGATTGTATTTCGTTTAAATACGCTATAATTCGGCATTTACTGTTTCAGTTTTCGCGCAAATAAGGATGTGGAGATGGATAGGCTGACCGCGTTGCAGGTGTTTGTCACGATCGTTGAACAAGGTAGCTTGAGCCGTGCCGCGGACAATTTAGACATGTCTAGAGCTAAGGTAACGCGCTATCTGACAGAGCTTGAGAGCTGGATGGATATGCGCTTATTACATCGCACGACCCGAAGTCTGAGCCTCACTGCACCTGGTGAGCAGACTCTTGAGGTGGCGTACCAGTTGCTTGGATTGACCGACTCGTTGGATCAGATACGCAATCAGAATACTTTGGAGCTAAAAGGTCAGCTGCGAATCACTGCCAGCTTTTCGCTAATTGATAGCCTTTTGATGGATGTGGTTGGTCGCTTTGTTTCTCACTGGCCGCAAACAGCAATTGATATTCTTACCACTGATGACTCGGTCAATTTAGTTGATGCCCGTATTGACTTGGCGATTCGTATCACCAATGACTTGGAGCCAAATGTCGTTGCCAGACGTATCGGTGAGTGCCACTCTATCGTATGCGCTGCACCTGAGTATTTACAAAGGCGTGGCAGGCCTACAGACGTACAGTCGCTTGTACATCACAACTGTCTATCGTTTGCGTATTTTGGACGGTCGGCATGGGTGTTTGACGGGCCAAATGGTCCAGAGTCTGTTCCTATCTCTGGCAACATCAGCGCCAATATCTCTGAAGTCTTGCTCTCTGCCACGTTGTGTGGACATGGGATTAGTTTACAGCCATCTGGCGCAGTCAAATCTTTGATTGCATCTGGACAACTTATTGAGTTATTGCCTGAATGGAAACCCAAAACCTTGGGTGTTTATGTGGTTTATGCCAATCGAAAGCAGGTGACACCACTACAAAGAAAGTTTATTGATTTTCTCGCCGAAGAAATAAAGCGTTCGCCTTATTGGTAGCAAGTAATGGATGGCTCGGAATGTTTGTTTATACTATTTTAAAAACAACATAGTAGATTAATAAGAAATATTATTAAAAAACGTCAGAAAATCTATAGCAGAAACTCAAACGGCCAATAGCAACGTTAAAATTATACTTATTGACCATTTGATAATGTTTAGACTTCGCTTAGGGTCTGTTGAACATTCAAATATTAGGGCTGCTGATTGCTAAAATTGCACCAAATTAGGCGCAAGCCGACGATAATGTCGAGACCTTAACTAGGATTGCAACAACGTTTGGGGTGATTTTAGCATCAGCCTTTCAGGGCAGTACTATTTTCTGCCAATATATGGCGAAATTGTTTAACCTAGAATGACTAGGCGTCAAAAAATTCACTGCATATTGTCTAAAAAATAGTGACTGCCAGCACCACATTTGAATGTTCAACAGACCCTAATGATTGCTTAAGCCTTACTAAAAATAGTCTCTTCACTCAAGCGCGATTTAGGTATTTTGGCATTAAAGTCTTCATCACTGCGGTAGCCAAACGATACCACTGCCACAGCAGAATATCCTTTGCTACGTAAGTCGAACTCCGTATCAAGCGCCTGTAAATCAACACCTTCCATAGGGACGGTGTCAATACCCAAAAGCGCACTGCCCAATAGTACCCCGCCCATGTTGAGATATACCTGTTTGGCAAGCCAATGTGGCTCATCTTTGGTATCGAAGCGATGCATATCTAAGAACAATTGGCGACCTTGATGCATCTGTGCTTTGAATTCTGGCTGCGCATAGCGACCATCTTGATCTTCTTTTTCTAACACAGCTTGCAGATACTCATCATCCGCATGAATACGAGTACATAAAACCACCACGTGTGAGGCATCTAGGACTTTAGGTGTATTAAAATGAAAGGCACCTTGCGTGCTTTTGGCAATGCGCGCTTTGCCTGCGTCATCATCTGCAATGACAAAGTTCCATGGTTGAATATTGGTACTTGATGGACTCATTTGTAGCATGTCTTTGATCTGCTTAAAATCTTCAGCAGATATCTTTTTATTGGCATCAAATACTTTGGTGCTGTAACGCCAGTTTAGTGCTTCATTAATGGTTTTCATGATTGTCCTTAAGTAAAGTAAGTTTCAGTTTTTTAGTCAGCTGGTAATACAAACGGATTTAACAAACGGTGCCACTCAATCCTTATTGTTCATCAAGTTAACTGATTAGTCCGTCCTAGTGATGACTCATAATAGTAAAGTTCATACATTAGAACCACTAGCTACAAGAGAAAACACTTTCAATATTATTTTGAGAATACGGCGTTTTTAATCTTTTTAAAGGTTATTTGTTAGCTATATTAGGACGTATAATGAAGGTGATTTATCAATTGATAAATTTATTAAACGCATAAACTGATCTTAAAACGGTGCGAAATTATCAGGCTGACTGTGCGTAGCAGTCCAACGTTGATTGGCATCAATATGACTATTAAGCCCAACTCCTCGTGGTACTTGCATATTATCGCCATACAGCCAAAGCACCATATTGGTACGTTTGCCACTGGTGATTGAATGTGCGGCGTGAGGCACTGAGCCTCTATGAATAATCGCCATGCCAGGTTTAAAGATGGCACGTCTGGTTTGCCCTAAATGGCGATCGACAAAGTCAACTTCTGATCCAGTAAAGTCTTCGCCTGGCAGATTTAGGTTAATATTCATAGTCACCGCTGAAGCATCAGTATGAAGTTGTAGCGATGTGTCGCCTGCCGGCTGGTATTGAATCGAGAACCCAAAGGTCTGAGTGTCATAGCCATAAATATTGGCAAATAATAACCGAGCGATAGGGCGCATATATTGATTCATGACTTTATGATAAAACGCCTGAAAATTAGGGGTGGCCAGATAGCCTAGCGAGCGCGCATCTAGCATGGCGCCATTACTATTCAATGCGATACCATAAGGAGGACGTATTGGGATATTAGCGTCTGCGATTGCTTGCAAATAACGGCGCAGCGTTGATAGTTGTGCTGGGTCAAAGAGTTGCCCCTGATATACGTCAGGTAGTATCTCTTGCCATAAGTTTTTAACCGCTGTCTCCGTAGAAGGAGTGCGCCACGCTTGCGTCACTGCATCACATAGAGTTGGATCAAATAATGAATCATCGAGTACAGGCAAGTCATGCTCAGTGGTTTCCCATTCTGCCCATGCTTGCTCTAGTAACTGGCTGTTTTGATGCCAGAAATGCTCTACCGATGGTGCACGTCTAAGCATGTCTGATTTTGAAGGTAGTGGTAAGTTGCGTGCTTGCTGTAGTGCGCTCTGTTGATTATCTCCATCATGGTCGCTATGGTGTTGAGTGTCCTGTGTGCTCGTAGGCCGTATTATAGTATCCATTGTGTATCTCCAAATGTGTGAGTGAACCTTATAGGTGCATGCTACTATAATTAATGATTTTGATAATCAGCAGGTTTAGAGAAACAGTTTCAATAATTTTTATATAATGATGAGGCTAGCAGCAGCAAGCGATGGTGGTTGCTAAGTTAGACGTTAATTGAGCGAAGGCATGACGATGAAAAATTTGCAGGATTTACGTATTTTTATTGAGACCGCTCGCTTAGGTAGCCTATCTGCCTGTGCTCGGCACTTAGATCTGTCGCCTGCAGTTGTGAGTGCAGCGGTCAAGCGATTAGAAGCGGAAATTGAGACGGTATTATTTGTTCGCTCTACTCGTAGGCTGCGTCTAACTAGCAAGGGGGAGCAATATTTAAAGCATTGCCGAGATGCGGTGGCTATTTTAGACAACGCTTATGCAGGACTACATGACAATGATGCTGAACTGACGGGTACCATTCGACTGTCGGCATCATCAGATTTGGGACGAAACCTAATTTTGCCTTGGCTGGACGATTTTATAGACATTCACCCAAAAGTGACGGTGCAGCTACATATGTCAGACAGCTATGTGGACTTGTACGGTCAGCAGATTGATTTGGCACTACGTTACGGCGCACCCAAAGATTCATCACTGGTCGCATTACCCATAGTGTTGAATAATCGCCCTATACTGTGTGCGTCAAAGGAGTATTTGAACAAGATTGATAAGGATATTGGTATCCCAACAATGCCAGAAGATTTATCGCAGCATAACTGTTTACGTTTGGGTCATGATGAAAAGTATTTGAGCGAGTGGACTTTTGAAAAAGCGGGAAAGACTAAACGTGTGGCAGTGGATGGCAATCGCAGAAGTAAAGACGGTGACGTTGTACGCCGCTGGGCAGTAGCGGGTAAAGGCATCGCATTAAAGTCTCAGTTAGATATCGCCGGCGATTTAAAGGCAGGGAGACTTATTGAAGTGGAGTTGGACGGCTGGCAAGTGGCCAATTATCCACTATATTTGATTTGTCCAGAACGGCGCTTAATCGATCCATTGTTCAATGCGGTCAAAGAATACTTGATTGAACGGGTAGAGCAGGTATTAAGGTAAAACGAGAACTAATGATTACCCTGTTTGATCAGTTTTAAGATAGTTAACATTTAAATTCTTTGCATGAGGTATGTTTAATCAGATGAGCAAAACAGCAGTCCCTAGACAGTAATTGCTTAATGATTATTATGACTATTGCCATACCTTATCAAGTACCGTAAACCAGTTTTTTGATGTCACCTTTTCAATCAGTTGATTTGAGAAGTGACGTTGTTGCATTCGCTCAATCAACATAGAGATTTGACTGATATCAGATAGCTCATCAGGTAGTAGACACCCATCAAAATCAGAGCCAAACCCAACATGATCTTCGCCTAGATGGTCGATCAGATAATCAAGATGGTCGACAATCACGTCAAGTGAGGTTTGCGTATTACGTTGCCCATCTGCACGAAGAAACGCCACATCGAAATTCACCCCAACCAAACCATCGCTTTGTTTAATAGCAGCCAGCTGCTGATCAGTTAAGTTCCGTGCTTGCTGACATAGAGCATGTGCATTGGAGTGTGTTGCAACAATAGGCTGGCAAGCAATCTCTAGCGTATCCCAAAAAGCACGCTCATTCATATGCGACACATCGATCAGCATATGCTTTTCACTGCATTTAAGAATGAGGTCTTTACCTTGAGTCGTAAGCCCAGCTCCCGTATCTGGAGAATGCGGAAAGGAGGCATTCAAGCCATCACCGAAAAGGCTCTTTCTATTCCATAGTGGGCCAATGCTTCTGAGTCCGGCATCATAAAACACATCTAGCAGTTCAGGCTGTATGGCTAAAAACTCAGCACCTTCAAGATGCAAAACGATAGCCAGTTGTTGATTCTGCTGACAGGCCTGAATTTGTTCTAACGAGGTGCAAATCTGAATCTGACCGTCAGATCTTGCCTCTAGTTGCTGGGCTAGTTTCAATTGCGCACAGCAGATATCGACGATTTCTTGCGGAGTGAAGTCTGAATGTGAGGGATTGGCTAATTTGTCAGGATGGTTGTTTTTCACATAAGCATAGGGCGGCAGGAAAATAGAAAATAATCCGCCCATCCAATTCGCGTCTTTGCAGCGTTGTAAATCCAAATGTCCCGGTAACGTACCATAAATGAAATCATGTACCGGATCGGCAGCTGAACTTAGCCAAAGGCGAGTCAATAGATCGTTATGTCCATCAAATATCACAGGCTTAGTATTAGCATTCATATTTCACCTGTTACCATACGAGTAGGAATCAATTTGTCTTTATTCAGCTGTTTATTGCTCAGTGTTTTAGAATTTTTTGGATTACGAAAGCGCAACTCTTCAAAAGGTACAGGCGTCTCGCTGTTGATACGCGCCTCCTCAATCAAGTAGTGATAAGGCGATTTGCCACAGACAGGATCGGCATTTTTGGCGTCCCCAGTCAGTATAAAGGCTTGGCAACGACAGCCGCCATAATCGCGTTCTTTGTCTGGGCAGCTTTGGCACATGTCAGGCATCCAGTCATCACCGCGAAACTGATTGAAGCTCGTAGATTCATACCAAATATCTGACAGTGGTGTATGTCGTACATTAGGAAACTGTATTGGCATTTGTCTGGCAGCATGGCAAGGCAGGGCTGTACCGTCTGGGGCCACTGTTAAGAAAATCTTGCCCCAGCCATCCATACAGGGCTTTGGACGTTCTTCATAATAATCAGGCACCACAAAAATAAGTTTGCATTTGATACCACGTTCTTCAATCTGCTTACGGTATTCATTGGTAATGCGTTCGGCTCGGACCACTTGCGCTTTGGTTGGTAGTAAACCCTCTATGTTTTCAAATGCCCAGCCGTAAAACTGGCAAATAGCCAGCTCAACTGTGTCGGCTTCCAGCTCTAAGCACAGCTCAATAATCTGGTCAATCTGATCGATGTTTTGCCGATGAATGACAAAGTTAAGTACCATCGGGTAATCGTACTGTTTGACCAGACGTGACATCTCATATTTTTGCTCAAAGGCATGCTTTGAACCTGCCAAGGCATTGTTCACCGTTGGATCGCTGGCTTGGAAGCTGATCTGGATATGCTGAAGACCTGCTTCTTTTAAACGCGCAATCCGAGCTTCGGTCAATCCCATACCCGACGTGATCAAGTTAGTATAAAAACCTTGATTGTGTGCATAAGCGACCAGCTCTTCTAGGTCTTGACGAACCAGTGGCTCGCCGCCAGAAAAACCAAGCTGCACCGCGCCCATTTGCCGCGCCTGATCAAATACATCAAACCATTCCTCTGTCGTTAGCTCTTCTTTATACTGAGCATAATCGATAGGATTTGAGCAATAAGGGCATTGTAAGGGGCAGCGGTAGGTCAGCTCAGCAAGCAGCCATAGCGGTAGCCCGACTGGCGCAGTCATACTAAATCAATCCAATGTTCACGCTGGGCGACCAGCATATATTCAATGATGTCTTGTTCGATTTCGGGAATATCACCAAACATAGCCTGTACCTTTTGGATAATATCAGCAATGGACGCTTTGCCATCAATATGTTGCCCAATGATGCTGGCACTGTCATTGAGCTTAATCATGCCTTCAGGGTAGAGTAAGACATAGGCGTTTTGCGCTGGCTCAAACTGAAAGCGATAGCCATGACGCCATGCCGGTACGATGGATTGATCCAGCTCAGGTAAACTAGCAGGTATACTCATTTGAACAATCCTTTATGCCAGACATTGTCAGTGGTAACACTTTGGTAAGGGGCTTGGTTATGCACATAGGCCAAGCTCAAGGCATCCAAGATTGTCCATAAGATATCGAGCTTAAACTGTAGGATCTCAAGCATACGCTCTTGTTGCTCGGCTGTTTTGAATGAGTCGAGTGTGATGGTCAGACCATGCTCAACATCGCGGCGAGCTTGGCTGAGGCGCGAGCGGAAATAGGTATAGCCTTGCTCCTTTATCCAAGGGTAATGCTTGGGCCACGACTCTAAACGCGACTGATGAATCTGCGGGGCAAACAGCTCAGTCAGTGAGCTACTGGCGGCTTCTCGCCATGAGGTACGCCGCGCAAAGTTCACATAAGCATCGACAGCAAAACGCACACCCGGTAGTACCAGCTCTTCAGAAATCACCTGCTCACGAGTCAGACCGACTGCCTCTGCCAGACCTAGCCATGCTTCACGACCGCCGCCATCAGGATAGACGCCATCTTGATCAATCATGCGTTGAATCCATTCTTGACGTACGCGCTGATCAGGACAGTTTGCCATAATGGCTGCGTCTTTCAATGGGATGTTGATCTGATAATAAAAACGGTTGGCGACCCACGCTTGGATTTGCTGCTGGGTCGCTTTGCCTTCATGCATCATGATATGAAAGGGATGATAAATATGATAATACTGACCCTTAGCCATAATCGCTTGTTCAAACGCTTCTGGGCTTAGCGCTGTGTTTTCTTCTTGCATTGTTCTCACCTTACGATTGCTATCTTTGCCTTACCGTTTGTCTTAAAGCTCAATCTGCATACCATCAAATGCTACTTCAACACCATGTTGTTTTAATGTCGCGGCTTGTTCAGACTGTTCATTCAATATCGGGTTGGTGTTATTGATATGGATCAGCACCTTACGAGCGTTATCGAGCTGGTCTAAATAATGCAGCGAGCCGTCTTCACCACTAATATGCAAATGCCCCATGTCTTGGCCGGTCTTCGTACCGACGCCGCACTCTTGCATCTCATTGTCCGTCCATAGCGTACCGTCAATCATTACGCAATCAGAGCTTTTCATGATCTGCATCATTTGATCATCAATTTTACCGAGACCTGGTGCATAAAAGAGTTGTTTTTGTGTTTTTAAGTTTTTTACAATCAGGGCAATATTGTCGCCATCATGCGGGTCATTGCGGTGCGGAGAGTAGGGCGGTGCAGAGCTTCTAATCACCAAAGGCGTCAATTCTAAATTGTCAAACCCTTCAATCTTAAACGTCTTTTCTGGATCAATTTGATTATATTGCAAGCCGCCATTCCAGTGCTTCAACATGTTAAAAAGAGGAAATCCTGTCGTTAGATCTTGATAGACCATGTCAGTACACCAAACAGGAATTGGACAACCTTCACGCAGGGTCAATAGCCCCGTCGTATGGTCAAGTTGACTGTCCATCAAGACAACATTGGTGATGCCGGTATCTCTCAATTGACGTGCTGGCTGTGCTGCCTTGAACTCAAATAATTGTTGGCGGATATCAGGGGATGCGTTGAATAAGATCCAATCCACACCATTTTCTGATATGGCTATCGAAGATTGGGTACGGGTTTTTGCCTGAATCGTGCCTTGACGGACACCGTGGCAATTATCGCAGTTACAGTTCCACTGCGGGAAACCGCCACCAGCAGCTGAACCTAAAACGTGAATATACATAAATCAATATTTCCAAAAAAATAAAAGCCCTAATCATCTAGGGCTTTTAATGGATTGAGTGCTAATGAGTTTTAGCGTGCTTCGAAATACATAGTCACTTCGAAACCGATACGAATGTCTTGAAAAGCTGGTTTGGTCCACTGCATGGGATTACTCCGGAACGATCTTACTATTTAAGAAGTAAGATTAATAAAGTGAATGAGTGATAAAGGGTAGTATAAGCTGCCCCCGCTGTCAATTTCTTAGATGTTAGTAAAGCGTTAACGAGCATCGATTAAGCAGTCTTTGATAGCATAAATGAAAGCCGATTTATCATACCGAAAAGACAGTATATCGAGCATAAGATTAAAAATGTCTTTGAATAATTTGAGTATAAATTCTAACTATAAAAAATCTGCTCGAGGGAAGTCGGGTGTATTACGAGAACTTATGAGTTATACAGATATATTGTAAAAACCGAATTTATCTATAAAGTAATAGATTAACTTAATAGATACTGGAGCCTGAAGATGATTGCTGAATTACAAGGCAGTGAGTTAACCAAAGCAATCTTGGAAAATGTCAGCAACTATGTATGGTGTGCTGTCAGCAACGTTAGCGATGATTATGCTGTAGCAACCATAGATAATGGTTACTACGAATTATTGGTTCCTATTGTAGCTTTCAATAACGACCAGTTCGTTTGTGATAAAGGTGATCTATGGGAGTACGCTGTCTCAGTAAAGAGAGTGGCACTTACTCATGATGATGTGGGGCTATAACTTACTATTAATATAATGACTGTTATACTCTGCATGCAGATTAGTTTTGCAGCCTATGCATGAAAATCTACCATCTGTCTACAACTTCTTGTTCTAGTTGACTGAACCGCCCCGATATTGTCGGAGACTCAACATTCTGAGAGAATACGACAATGAAAAGACAAACTTATACTCCTGAGATCAAAGAACGCGCCGTTCGGATGCTGATTGAAGTGGCAGGTGACTATCCCTCTATGTGGTCAGCTATTCAAGCCATCGCCCCTAAGATTGGCTGTACGCCTGAAACCCTACGATCGTGGCATAAAAAGCACATTGATCAAACCATTCCTGCCTCAGTGCAAGCTCAAAGTGACAAAGAGCGCATCAAAGAGCTTGAACGCGAATGTCGCGAGCTTAAGCAAGCCAATGAGATTATACGTAAGGCTGCTGCTTTTTTCGCCCAGGCGGAGCTCGGCCGCCCACCGAAATAATGACTCAGTTTATTGATGATTACAAACACCTCTATGGGGTCGAGCCAATTTGTCGAGTATTACCGATTGCCCAATCAACGTATTATCGCGCTAAAGACTTAAGCAACAACCCACACAAGCGCTCATTGCGTTGCCACCATGATGACTTCTACATCAGCGAGATCAGGCGCATCTGGCAGGATAGCAAGTGCCGCTATGGCGCTCGTAAAGTCTGGCAGCAGATGAAAGCAGACGGCATTCATGTCGCTCGTTGTACTATTGAGCGACTAATGAAGCAGCACGGTATGCAAGGGGTTTGGCGCGGTAAGAGTAAGATTACTACCAATAGTCGTGATGATCAGCTGCGGGCGAATGATTTAGTCAATCGTAACTTTAGCGCCCACCGCCCTAACCAGCTATGGGTTGCGGACTTCACTTATATCAAGACAACTAGCGGCTGGGTATACACGGCTTTTATTATTGATGTGTTTGCTCGCGCTATTGTGGGCTGGAAGGTGTCTAATCGCATGAACACCGATATGGTGATGGCAGCGCTCAATCAGGCCATTGCATACAGGAATAATCCTAAAGATGTGATTCATCATAGTGATCGCGGGGTTCAGTATTTATCCATTCGCTATACAGATAAGATGACGGACTCTGGTGTTATTGCCTCTGTTGGCACAACAGGGGATTCTTATGACAATGCCTTGGCCGAGACAGTCAATGGCCTTTACAAGTCTGAGGTGATTCAGTAGACCTCTTGCAAAAGTCATAGGTTTAGCTCGAAATTAATGATACCAGCAAACAGCTTCATTCTAAGATCATAGCGCTGACGACGGTTACGATATTTATGAGCCACGATTTTGAACAACTTAATTAAGCCTATTTTGTGCTCAACCACAATACGGAACTTTGCCAGATAGTGATTGGCCTGTTTGCATATCTCCAGTAACTGACCACCACGTGGCTTTTTAAAAGGGGTGAAGGTTTGCTTATGTAGCTCTGCTATACCCTGATAACCACTATCTGCTAGTAATTTAGCATTGTCAGGAAGCCAATCAGGACAAGTATCTTTATAGAGCTTAAAATCGTGGATTGACCCTTTGCAGGTTTGTACATCAAGTATCAAACCGGTTTGCCAATGAACGATAACCTGCGCTTTCAAGGTGTGTTGTTTTTTCTTACCGCTATAGTAGTCGCTTTGGTTTTTTTTGGACGCTCAATTGGGGTTTCGGTCGCATCAACAATGACGACGCTCCAATTGATGTCATCATCGACGCGACTAGGGAGCTTTTTGGGCAATTCAAACTTGCCAGAGTCAATCAGGATGTCTTCTACTTTACGAATGATACGGCTAGCAGAAGATTCATGAATACCAAAGTCCATACTGATATGATAAAGCGTGCGGTATTCACGCCAATAAGTCAGCGCTAATAGTATCTGCTCCTTAAGACTGAGCACGCTGGGTCTGCCTGATTTGGTTTTAGATGCTTCATGCTCTTGCATGGCCTCAAGCATGTCATAAAAGGTGGCTTTATGAATGCCTGTATAGCGTTTAAAACCAGCGTCACTTTGTTTGAGTAGCTTATCTATGTTTGGCATGGTTCCTAAAAAATTATGAGTGCCTTCTTATTTTAATTCCCTTTGCTACTTTTGCAAGAGGTCTATTATTTAAAGCAGAGCTGGAACGGTGTAAATGATGTTGAACTGGCAACGCTTGAATGGGTGGACTGGTTCAATAAAACACGACTGCATAGCACGATTGGTTATGTGTCGCCTTTTGAGTTTGAAAAGCGGTATTATGACAATTTAACCCTGTCAGGCATTGCTGCCTGACTCAAGTAAAACACTCTCCGATATAGTCGGGGCGGTTCATATTCAAACTAACTTACCTTTTAACAGGTCAGATCTGAGTATATAAAAAGCCATTTATCCTTAAGTGGCTTTTTTAATGGGTAACTTATGCCAGCAAAACTTACTAGTATAAAAACGACCATAATTATTAATCGCATTGTGGAACGTTTATTGCATTAAATTACTTGATCAGTATGTTGCATTTCGAGTCAATGCTATTGCGCTTTGTTCGTTTATGAGTGACATTTGTTTAAAAACTATCAAGTAACAACTTAATCTATATAGTACAATCTTTATTTTATATTACATCGTAAGTGTTAATTTTTAGTAACAATTGTACGTAGAAATCACATGGGCTTCATATTCTCTAGTGCCACCGAAAAAAGCTCACATCAAATTTTGTTCTGTATTTTCACTGCTCTTAGAGTAGTTAATACGTTTGGTATACCAGTAGTGTTATATAAAACTTAATGTAGACACTGTCTCGTTTAAGACTAATGGCTACAGGTTTTATTAATATTTGCTCACTTTTAATATATATAGGATGTATAAGTTATGAATCGTAGCTATAAAGTCATCTGGAACGAATCATTAAACTGCTTTATGGCTGTCGCAGAATATGCCAAAGCCCGTGGAAAATCTTCTCATAGCTCAGTCAGTTCAAACTCTGTAGCATCAGAAGCGACCAACTCAGGCGCGAAATTGTTACGCTTGACGGCAATATGTGCAGGGCTTGCAGCATCTGGGTTTAGTATGCAGGCGATGGCAGCTGATGGTAATTTCGACAATGTTACTGCTACTGGCGATGTGACGGCGACTGGCGATGTTACAGGAACGAACATTACAGCAAATGGTACGGTAACGGCTAATGGTGGTCTGACCGTTGGCAATAATCAAACCGTCGATATGGGCGGCAATAAGGTAACCAATGTCGCTAATGGCACCGTCACTACAGATGCGGTGAACTTTGGTCAATTGGATGCGGTTAAGACAACTGCTAGTCAAGGCTTTAATATTAAAGCCAACAATGGCGTTGCAGAACAGATAGGTCCAGGAGAGACGGTTAATTTTCAAGATGGTGATAGTAATATTCAGATAACCCGCACGGGCAACACGATTTCTATCGCCACCTCGCAAGACCCAAATTTCGCTACAGTAACCACTACGGACAATGCTACTGTCGGCGGTATGCTAAACGCGAATGGTGGCTTGACCGTTGCTGGTGGTCAGATGGTAAATATGGGCGG
>NZ_JBNNFX010000012.1:87691-93025 GCF_050267985.1 Psychrobacter sp. NPDC078929
TACTGTCGGCGGTATGCTAAACGCGAATGGTGGCTTGACCGTTGCTGGTGGTCAGATGGTAAATATGGGCGGCAATAAGGTAACCAATGTCGCTAATGGTACCGCTACCACAGATGCGGTGAACTTTGGTCAATTGGATGCGGTTAGAACAACCGCCAACCAAGGCTGGAATATTCGAGCAAATGGTGGCCCCACACAAACGATTGCTCCTGGGGATACGGTTAACTTTACGAATGGCAATAATGTTGTCATCAGTCGTAGCGGCAATGCAATCTCTATTGCCACCTCACCAAACCCCAATTTTACGACAGTAACCACTACAGGTAATATCACTGTTGGTGGTACGTTAAATGCGAATGGCGGCCTAACCGTTGCCAGTAACAAAGCAGTCAATATGGGCGGCAATAAGGTAACTAACGTTGCTAATGGCACTATTGCAGAAAACGGCAAGGATGCCGCGACTACCGGTCAGCTGTGGAGACTCACTGAGGGTGGCGATGGCGTTAAGTACTTTCATGCTAATTCTGAACAGCCAGACTCTGAAGCTATAGGTCAAGAGTCTGTTGCTATTGGTCCACAAACTAAGGCTGAAGGCGTCAGTGGTTTAGCAGCGGGTGATAGTGCGTCAGTAACGGCACAAGGCGAAGGTGCAATTGCGCTAGGACAAAATGCCACTGCTGGTGGTGCTCTTCCAGGTAGTGGTGGCGCAGGTGCAGTAGCTGTAGGTCGCAATAGTGTCGCTTCCGGTAGTAGCACCACAGCGCTAGGTGATGGTGCTCAAGCACGCGGTGGAAATGCTACGGCGTTAGGTAAGGGGGCTCAAGCAAATGGTGGTAATAGCATTGCTCTTGGACAATCTACGGCTAGTGCGAGTAACGCTTTCGCTGCAGGTAATGGCGCTGTAGCTAATGTATCGGATGGTATCTCTATAGGTACTGGTGCGGGTGTGGGTACTACTGGTACGGTAGGCAATGACCAAAGAGATAATATCGCCATTGGTAGGCAGTCTGGTCAAAATGTAGGTGCTAGGGAATCTATCGGTATCGGATTTGAAGCCGGCTCAAATGTTAAAGGTGACAATAATACAGCCATTGGCACTCAAGCTGGTATGGGTGTTACTGGCGAGTATAATATTTCTATGGGCTATCAGGCTAATAAAAATGCTGGAGTCCTTGATCATTCAACTGTAGTGGGTAGTAAAGCCAACGCTGGTAGTAACTCAGTGGCTTTGGGGTATGAGGCGCAGGCAAATAATACTGATGCAGTAGCCATAGGTAGTGGCGCTATCTCTGATGCTCAAGGGCTAGCGCTAGGTGCTAATTCAAAATCTGAAGCCAACAATATAGCATTAGGTTTTAACTCGAAGGCGCTTGTTAGTGACTCGACTAACAGTAGCTATTTGACAGGTAACGCACCAGGTCAAGGCGTAGTCTCCGTTGGTAGCACCAGTGCAAATATCAAACGTCGTATTGTCAATGTGGCAGATGGTGCTAATGGTACTGATGCGGTGAACGTCAATCAGTTAAAAGGTGCACAACAAAGTGTTGCCAATCTAGTGGGCGGCAGCGTACCGCTTAATGCTGATGGAAGTTATGGCAAGATAACAGTCAACAATATAGGTGGTGGTACAACAGAGTTTGATACTGTTGTAGATGCTATTGGTGCAATCACTAGTGGCACAGTTAGTATTCTTCCTGCAGAAGCAGCAACATATAACTCAGATGGCACACTTGATGTGGCCGCTGGCACGATGAATGGTCAGGCTGTCAACCTAGGGCAGCTAAATACTGCTATCGCAGAAAACGGTATTCAGTATTTTAGTGTTAATTCCACTGAGGGTGCTAACCGTAATAATGATGGAGCTGCTGGCACCAGCGCGATAGCAATTGGTCCTGAAGCATCTGCATCGGCTGATGAGTCTCTGGCGATAGGTCATAAAGCGCGCGCTGATGCTGATGTTTCAATTGCAATCGGCAATAATGTTCGTGCTGAAGGGAAACGATCTACTGTGCTGGGTAATGAGAGCCGGGTGTATGACGCTAACGGTGTAGCAATTGGTTACGAGGCAGTTAGTAATGGAGAAAACTCATTAGTAATGGGTACTGGTGCTGAATCTAACGAAAAAACAACTGGCGAAGGTGTCGATAATGCAATCGTCATTGGTACTGAAGCTAGATCCACCGCATCAAATGATGGTATCGCAATTGGTAGAACTGCGCTGGCTAGAGAGGAACGTGCTGTTGCCCAAGGTTTTAATGCACAATCTACTGCAGTAGATGCTATTGCACTTGGTAGTCGTTCTCGAGCCAGTGGCATTAGTTCCCAAGCAAGTGGTACTGATGCGAGAGCGAGTGGTGGAAATGCTCAAGCGAGCGGTACTAGCGCTAATGCCAGTGGCACAAACGCACAAGCCAGTGGTACGAATGCAAGCGCCAGTGGTTCTAGTGCTATGGCGCAGGGAACTCGTGCGACAAGTTACGCCACTGATGGTATCGCTATGGGTACCGGTGCAATATCTGGATTTGAAGATCCAACTAACCAAGATCCTCAGCGTAATATGGCAGGTATTGCAATTGGTAAAAGCTCACTAGCAGATGAGCAAAACGCCTTAGCGCTAGGCGTTGAAGCAAATGCTCGTGCCCAATCAGCAACAGCAGTGGGTGACGGAGCCAATGCTAGTGGTATAAATGCATTGGCTATAGGAACAGGTGCTGCCGCTAATAAACAAGATGCGACAGCGATCGGTAACGGTGCAAGCGCTAGTGCTCAGGATGCCACCGCTTTTGGACGCGGTGCTGCTGCTAGTGCCCAAGATGCCATAGCCTTTGGTCGTGAAGCACAGGCCGTAGCACAAGGCGCAATAGCGCTTGGTCAAGGCGCCAAAGCAAATACCAATGTCAATGATGTGGCATTAGGCACAGGCTCAGTAACGGGTGCTGTTGTCAATACTCCAAACGCTACGATCGACAAGAATACTTATACTTATACAGGTACCAGTGCAACTAGCACGCTCAGCGTAGGTGCAGTAGGGAAGGAGCGCACGATTACTAACGTCGCTGCAGGGCGTGTATCGGCAACCAGCACCGATGCTATCAACGGCTCGCAGCTTCATGGCACTAATCAAGCAGTAACTGCATTGGGGAATAATCTAGATACCGCAGGTCAAAGCGTTGCTAATGCTCTTGGTGGTAGTTCAGCCTATAACTCAACGACTCATCAAGTCAACGCAAGTCTAAACGTCAATGGTAATACATATACTACCGTCGAAAGTGCCATTAAGTACGCAGCACAAGGTTGGAATGTCCAAACTAACAGTGATACGGCGAGCAACGTTGCTCCTGGTAGCACTGTACAGTTCAAAGATGGTAAAAATATAAAGATTACGCGTAACGGCAAAGACATTACAGTTGCTACTGCTGACGATGTAACCTTTACTAAAGTTACATCAGGCAGTATGACGGTTAACAACACTGATAGCATCGCCAATGGTGGTAATAAAGATTATGTCACCCAAGGCAGCACTTCTGTGGTCAATGGTGGAGACGTCTATACCGCCATCAATACCACTAAACAACAATATCAAGGTGATAACGGCGCAATCGTCACTCGTAATCCGAACCAAATATTGAAGGTGAAAGGCGGCGCTACGACGGGTACAGAAAACAATATTCAAACCGTATCTAATGCTACAGACGGCAGTATCAGCGTTAAACTGGCTGAAAAAATCGATCTAGGCACTGATGGCCGTGTAAAAATAGGCAGCACGACTGTCAATGATACTGGCGTGACCATTGTAGGTGGTCCAAGCGTTACCTCGACAGGTATTAATGCTGGTGATAAAGTCATTACAGGTGTCGCTAATGGCTCAGTAACTGCTGGTAGCAAAGAGGCGGTTAATGGCGGTCAGCTCAGTAGTGCTGCTGCTGCTGCCAAGACAGAAGTTGTGGCAGGCACTAACGTAGCCGGTGTGACTAAGAGCACAGGCGGTAACGGTCAAGACATCTACACTATCAATGCCAAGGGTGCTAGTACAACAGCAGGCTCAAGTGCGGTCACGGTAACTAATACCACTGATGCTAACACCAATGTAACTAATGCTGCAGTTGATCTTAGTGCTGATAGTAAAGCAAGCTTAGCTAAGGCGGATAACTCTGTACAGTATGACAATGCGGGTAAAACCAGTGTCACCTTAGGCGGATCAGGGGCTAGCCCAGTTAAAATAACAAACGTAGCTGATGGTACGCTTAGTACAAGCTCAAAAGATGCGGTTAATGGCTCTCAATTGCATGCTACTAACCAAAATGTAACTAAGAATGCAGGTGATATTACAACTCTTCAAGGTGGTTTCACCCTAAATAGTAATGGTGCTAATGGCGCAGCTATCAAAGCTGGTGACACTATCGATATCGGTACTGCAAATGGTGAGACCAACCTTACAGTCACTAAGTCGAGCAACACCATTGACTTTGCTTTGAACAAAAACCTGGATCTAGGAGCTAGTGGCAGCGTAACGACTGGTGCCACAACCGTTAATGATAATGGCATCATCATCACCAAAGCGGCAGGGGCTCCTGCTGGCATCACTAATGTCAGCTTGACCAATACAGGGCTTGATAACGGTGGCAACAAGATTGTCAACGTAGCCGCTGGCACTATCGGCACAGGCTCAACAGACGCCGTTAATGGCGGACAGATCCAAGCAGCTGGCGACAGCTTAGCGACTAACGTATTAGGCGGAAATGCCAAGTATGTAAATAACAGCTTCACCATGAGTGATGTTGGCGGCACCGGTGAGAACAACATCAATGACGCCATTGCCTCAGCCAACACCGCTGCAAATGCAGGTTGGAATGTGAGCGGCTCTGGTGCCGATAAAGTAAACATCGGCCCGAATGGCAAAGTTGACTTTATTGGTGACAGTAACATCACTGTGGCGCAAAACGGCGCGAATGATGACGGTAAGATTGGCATTACCTTAAACCCAGACTTAGACGTTGACAGCGTTAAAACGGGTAACAGCAAGCTTGATAATAGCGGCTTATCTGTCACTAATGGTACTTATACCAGCAGTGTTGGTGCCACGCAGATTGTTGCTGGTGGTATTAATCCAGTCACCGTGAATGGCACGGCAGGAACCGTCAACGGACTCACCAACACAACATGGGATCCTATTAATCAACCGATCGTTTCTGGCCAAGCGGCGACTGAAGATCAGTTGAAGTCAGTTAGTGATGTGGCAAATACCGGTTGGGACGTCAAAGTTAATGGCATCGCATCTGACAACGTAGCTCCAGGTGAGACCGTACAATTCGTTGATGGTAAGAACATCAAAGT